>NZ_JBFBIL010000010.1:140940-182081 GCF_040685575.1 Kitasatospora sp. NPDC088351
TAGCGGCGCCTGCTGACAGGGAAGACTTTAGCAGCGGCGCGCCGTCGGGCCAAAATCGAATTCCGTCGCCCGCCGTTCATCCGGTGGTCAGGCCGACGGGCTCGGCCCGCCCCGCCGGAACGAGCTCGCGAGCGGCCCGGACGCAGGCCCAGAGCACCACCGAGGCGCCCGGCAGCCACGGCTCCCGGCTGTCCGGGGCGACGATCCACCGCCCGGCGCCCAGCCCGGGGGAGTCCGGGCTGTTCACCATCCGCTGCACCGGCGGAACGGTGACCGCGTCGCCGCCGCCGTGGCAGAGCAGCGGCGGCACGTTCCTGGCCCACTCCTCCCAGGCCAGCAGACGGCGCAGCCGGGCCGCCGCACCGGGCCGGACGAACAGCAGCGTGCGCCCCCGGTACACGGCGACCGGTCCGCAGCCCGGACCGGAGGCCCAGAGTTCGTCCAGTACCCGGCGGCCGAACAGCGACGGCAGGCTGATCACGTCGAAGGCGCGCCCGCAGGGCAGCACGGAGGGCGCCCACGGGCGTGACTCCCAGAGGGCGCGCATGCTGCGCGGGTACTCGCTCGCGGAGGCGAGCCACGCTTCCCCGGCCACGGTGACGTACTCCACTGATTGGTGCGTCCAGATGTCCACACCCAGCAGGGTGAGGCGTCCGGGGGGTGGCCGGGAGGGAAAGCGTGGTTTGCCGGACAGGGCGCGGGGGAACGGCGTACCCTTCCCCGGCGCATATGCCAGAGGCGAGAGCCGACCGGTCGGCCGTCCGACGGCGCGGGGTGTCCGCCGCAGGGTGCCAGCTGCGGGGTGTCAGCCGTCGTGGCGACGGGGCTGGAGCAGGCCGCGCCCGTACTCGATCATCTTGGCGGCGTAGTCCGGGGTCCAGTCGGCCCGGTCCGCGATCTCGGCGTCCGAGAGCGCGTCGAACCGGCGGGTGTCCGCCAGCTGCGCAGCGGCGACCGCCTGGAAGTCGGTGGCCCGCTCGGCGGCCGCGCGGAAGGCCAGCGCCAGCTCGGTGGAACGGCGCAGCAGCTCGGCCGGGTCCTCGATCGACTCCAGGTCGAAGAAGCGTTCCGTCTCCGGCTCGGCGGCCTGCGGCTCGAACAGCAGCTGCGCCGGGCGCAGGCGCCGGACGGGCGCTTCACCGGCATCCCGGCCCAGGCCGCCCGGGGCGGTCGAACCGCTCGGGTCGGACGCCTTCGCGTGGGAGTCGGGCATGGACGGACACCTCCGGTGCTCGATGGGGGCGGGCGACGGCTGCTCGGGACCGCGCCGCCCGGTCGTGGCCGCCGTCCATTGTCGCGCGGCGGTGGCCGGTAACGGAACGGTGCGAGTTCGGGCGCTATTCCCGCCCGGAGCGCCGGGGGCGTGCACCCTTCGGCCGACGCGGCCGCCCGGCGGGGTACGGGCGGCTCGCGAGGCTTGCGGGGGAAGGCCTGCGGCCCTCCGGGCGGTGCGCGGGACGGCCGGGGAGCGGCCGGCCCCGGACGGTCAGCGGGAGAGCCGGACGCGGTGCCCGGCGAGGTGGTGCAGCACCTGGTGGTTGGCCTCCCAGCCGTCGGGGAACTTGACCGAGACGCCCAACTGCACCGGCTCGGTGGACGGATGCTCGTCCAGCAGCTCGGCGATACCCGCCCGGGCCACCACGATGCAGGCATGCCGGTGGCGGGAGACGAGGACACAGAGCCGGCCGGTCTCCAGGTGGAAGGCGGTGGCGTCCGGCCGCCCGGAGAGCGGGTGCAGGACGACGGTGACGTCGTACTCGCGCCCCTGCAGCCGGTTCGCGGTGTCGACGGTCACGGCCGGTCCGGCCGTCGGATCCACCGGGACACCGGCCTTGACCAGCGCCGCCCGGACGGCCGCCGCCTGGTCCCGATGGGCGGTGCCGACCGCGATCCGGCCGGGGGCGAGCGGGGTGGAGCCCTGCTCGGAGTGGGCCGTCAGCCCCCGCTCAAGCAGCCGGCGGACGGTGGCCGCGACGGCGGCCACGGCCTGCGGATCGGTCCGTACGGTGTGCCGGGCGGGCAGTTCCAGCAGCGCCCAGCCGTGCTCGGCCGCCCGGTCGATCGCCGCGTCCAGGGCGGAGCCGTCCGGGCGCACGGCGGCGGTGAGCCGGCGCTCGTCCGGGCCGGTACCGGAGCGGAACGGTGTGTACGGGTAGAACGCGTCCGAGATCAGCGGCGCCGCGCTGGCCGGCAGCCGCCAGGAGACCGGCAGCCGGTGCGGCTCGATCTGCGGGTTGTGCGCGAGCAGGGTGACCACGGCGCTGCTCGAAGGGTCGTACGACAGGCCCGCCCACTGCTCGGTGCCGACCACGGTGAACGGGTCCAGCTGGCCCGGGTCGCCGACGAACAGCGCCCGCTCGAACAGCCGCGCCACCGCGAGCAGCGCGTCCGAGCGCATCTGGTACGCCTCGTCGACGATCGCGTGCCGCCAGGGCGCCTCGGTCCGCACCCACTGCCACTTGGCGGAGGTCGAGATCACCACGTCGAGTTCGGCGAGGTCCGCCACCTTGGCGGAGGGCGTGACGTTGGCGTGCCGCAGCACCTCGGGGCCCGGGCGGGAGTCCGCCGCGTGCAGCCGGCCGATCGTCAACTCGGGCGCCTTCTCGGCCAGCCGGTCGACCAGGTCGTCCACCTGGCCGTTGGTCTGGGCGACGATCATCAGCCGCTCGCCGGACTCGACCAGCTCCCGGGCGGCCCGGACCACCAGGGTCGACTTGCCGGCGCCGGGCGGTGAGTCCACCACCACCCCGCGCGGGGCGCCGACGGCGGGGTGGACGGTGGCCGCCAGAATGCGGGCCACCGCGGCGTCGGCGGCCGCGCCGGGGGCCTGCTCGCTGCTCATCTGCCGGATCACTCCCACTCCTCGGAGGCTGCGGACGGTACGGACGCCGCGCCGGACGCCGTACCGGGCGGGCCGCCGTGCGTCCACGGTGTGTCGTCCGGCTCGGGCAGCGGCGCGGACTGGCGGACCGTCAACTCGAACAGCGTGAAGGTGATCCGCTCGCCCGGCTCGGGCAGGCTCCCCGGCTCGGGCTCCTTCTTCCGGCCCATGCCGGACAGCACCCGCAGGGTGATCGTGCCCTCCGCCGGATCGACCGCCACGATCTCGGCCTTCTGCGGCGTCGGGCCGTGCGCCCGGTGCGCCTCCCGGCCGAGGTCGGCGTGCGGGCGGTCGGCGGTGCGGACCGTCACCAGCGGGCGCGGCTTGGGGGACCGGCCGGTGGTGTCGTAGTCCGGCACCACCTCGGTCACCTCGCCGGAGAACGCCTCGCCGGCCAGCCGGTGCTCGGCCATCGCCAGCGGGTCGTCCAGCGCCTCCTGGACGTCCAGCCGGGCCTGCTCGCGCTCGCGCTGCGCCAGCTTCCGGGCGGCCGTGACGGCGTCGTCCTGCCGGGGCTGCGGAGGTTCGCCGGCCGCCAGACGGTCCCGGTGGCCGGTGTAGGACCAGCGGTCGCCCGTCCAGCGCTCCGCCAGGTGCCCGCCGGGCGGCAGGGAGCGCAGGAGGTCCAGGCCGTGCCAGACGTTGTGCCAGGTGGGCAGCAGCACCCGCTCCAGCGCCGCGCGCAGCTGTGCCACGGCGGCCCTGAGGGCGGCCCGCGCCCGGTCGGCCCCCGCGTCGTCGCTGCCGCCGTCGTGGGCGTGATCGTGGGGTGCGTGCTCCGCGCCCGGGCCGGCCGAGGCCCGGTGCAGCAGGGCGGACGCCGCGGCGTCGTAGCGGGCGATCGCCGGGCCGAGCACCAGCTCGTCGAAGCGCGGGTCGGTGGCCGGGCCGGCCGGCGGGTGCAGCAGCTGCCCGTGCGCGTCGCGGGCGGACTCGGCCAGCTCGGCGGCCTCGGCGCCGGTCAGCCCGGCCGGCGGTGCGTGCCAGGCGAGCCGGGCGGCCAGATGCTGGTCCTCCAGGTGGCTCTGGCCGGTCGCCCAGTGCCGGGCGAGCAGGCCGGTCATCGGCAGCAGCAGGCTGGATCCGGGCACCTGGGCCCGGTCGGTGAGGTGGGTCAGCCAGCGGCCGAGCAGCGGCACCCGGACCGGCGCCGGGTACGGGCCCGGCTCGTCGTCCTCGATGGTGCGGCGGAAACGGGTGGAGCGCCCGAGCAGGGCGAGATGGTGCACCCCCGCGCTGTTCGGCACGATCAGCTGCGGCGCGTCGGCGCACAGCTCGCGGAAGACCTGCGTCTTCTCGCCCGTCTCCACGTCCTTCTCGGAGCCCTCGATCTGCTCCACCTCGGTGCCGAAGGACTCCAGGTAGGGCAGCAGATCGGCGGCCAGCTCGGCCAGGAAGTCGAAGCGCAGCGTGCGGTTGAGCGGCTGCGGCACCAGGTGCAGCCGCGGTGCGGACCGCTCGGTGCCGAGCATCACGGCCAGCGGTGCGCCCGCCTCACCGGCCGCCGTCAGCGGGACGACCACCATCGGGCGGTCGGAGAGGTGCCGGTGCCGGACGGTGGCCAGCGGTTCGGCCCGGCCGCTGCGGACGGCCTCCAGCCGGGCGAGGGTGCCGAGCAGGCTCATCGGGGGCCTCCGGCACAGGCCGGGGCGGGGGCCGAGGTGACGGCCGGGGTGGCGGCGTTCGGGGGGGCGGCGTTCGGGGGGGCGGCGTTCGGGGGGACGGCCGCAGGGGGTGCCGCCCCCAGTGCCTCGGCCCGCAGCGCGGCCGCGTACGCCAGCCGGGCGGCCGCCTCGTCGGCGCTGCCCCCGGTGGTGGCGGCCAGCGCCTCGCTCACCGTACGGATGCTGCCCAGCTCGCCGCGGACGCCTCGGCCCAGCTGTTCGACCCGGTCGTCGCAGCGGGCCAGGGCGCGGCAGTGGAAGCCCAGCTCGCAGGTGGAGAGGCAGTCCGGGCTGTACGCGGCGGGCACCGCCTCGACCGACCCGGCCAGCTCCTCGGCGGAGCGGACGGGGACGCCGTCCCGGTCGGGCGCGAGGTCGAAGTCGACGCCCGGCGGCAGCGCCTCCAGCAGCCCGCCGATACCGGTCATCCGGCTCAGCTGGCGGCGGGTGGTGGCCAGCTCGCGGCGGACGTCCACGGCGACCGCGGTGGGCCGGTTGCCGAAGTCCTTCGGGCAGACCAGCAGCACGCTCAGCCGGGGGCTGCCGGGCAGGCGCTGCTCCACGTACGGGCCCTGGTCCGCCTCCCGGCCCGCCAGCGCGGCGGCCGTCTCCTGGAGCGCCAGCACGTACACGGCGGCCTGGCGGGCGGCGGCGCCGACCTTGGCCGGGTCGGCGCTGCCGTCCAGCACCGGAAAGGACTTGATCTCGACCACGGTGCACCGCCCGCCGTGCACCACGACGGCGTCCGGCTCCAGATAGGCGGTGCTGCCGGCCACCGTGAGCCGCAGCAGCGGGTGGTCGAGCAGCGTCCAGGCGTCCGGCTCGGCGGCGGCCTCGGCCAGGGCGGCCGCCGTGCGCTCGGCCCGGACCGCCGGGCCCGAGCGGCGCAGCAGATCGGGCACGGTGAGCGGGGCGCCGCCGTCCGTCGGCAGGCCGAGATGGCGGCGGAGCGGCTCCAGCAGCGCCGCGTAGCCGTCGGCCTTCAGCCGGGACTCGAAGATCACACCGCGCGCGATGGCGAACGGCGACTGCCCGAACGGAGCGGGGCGGCCGAGCCGGGCGGCCAGCGCCGACTTGTCGACCCCGGCGGCATCGAGTACGGCGCGGCGGTGACAGCCCGGATTGGCGGCGAGCGCGGCGAGGGCACGGGCGTTCAGGCTGCGCTGCGGCGCCGGACCGCGCAGCTCGGCGAGCCGCTGGGAGAGCGGCTCAAGGTGCCCGCTGGACGGGACGTTCGTCGAGACGTTCATGGTGCGGCCCAGTCTCGCATCCGGGTCCGACAATCCGGTCCGGCCCGGCGGTTCGGGCCTCACACGGGCATGCCGGGAGGTATCGGGCCATCCCCGGCGGCGGCCGTGCGGTGCCGTCCGGCCAGGTCCGCGATCGTGAGTGGCTCCGAGGTGAGGGATCATGGAGCCCCGGTGCTCAAGGGTGAGACCGACCGTTGCCACCGCCCCGCTGCGAGGAGCCTTTCCATGCCCGCCCGAATCGTGCTGGTCCGCCACGGCGAGACCGAATGGTCGAAGACCGGACGCCACACCGGACGCACCGACATCCCGCTGACCGAGGAGGGGCGCGCGATGGCCCGGGCGCTCGGCGCCCGCCTCGCCAAGGCCCCCTGGAACGGACTGCCGGACGCGCTCGTCTACACCAGCCCGCTCGACCGGGCCAAGGAGACCTGCGCGCTGGCCGGCTTCGGCGACCGCGCGGTGGAGCGCCCCGAGCTGCTGGAGTGGGACTACGGCCAGTACGAGGGCCGGACCGGGCCCGACATCCGGGCGACCGACCAGCCCGGCTGGCTGATCTGGCGCGACGGCGTGCCCGGCGGTGAGAAGCTCAGCGATGTGGCAGCCCGGGTGGACGCCTTCCTCGCCGACCTCAACGACGAGCACGGCGTGCCCGATCCGGACACCACCGTCATGCACTGCGCCGACCGCGATGTGGTGCTCTTCGCCCACGGCCACCTGCTGCGCATCCTCACCGCCCGCTGGCTGGGGCTGCCGCCCGAGTACGCCCAGCGGTTCAAGCTCGGCACGGCCGCGCTCTGCGTCCTCTCCTGGGAGTACGGCGCCCCGGCGGTCGAGGTCTGGAACGACCTCGCCCACCTGGAGGGCCTGGAGCACTGACCGGTGGGCCGTACGGGCCCTGGGCCGGGGCGGGGTCCCTGGCCCCGGTCCCGGTTCTGGCCGCAGTCCCGGCCGACCGGTCAGGCGGCCGCGGCCACGTCGTACTCCGCCAGGAAGCGGCCGACCTCCGGCACGCCCCGGTGCGCGCGCAGCCGTTCGGCGGTGTCCGCCAGCATGCTGCGGATCCGGGCCGAGCGGACCTCGCCGAACAGTGCGACGGCGGCCGTGCCGTGGTTCGCCGCGCCGGCCAAGTCCCCCCGGCCGAGCCGGTCGTGGGCCAGCTCGGCGGTGTACAGCACCCGGTTGCGGACGAAGCGCGGCTTCTGCAGCTCTATCGCCCGCCCGGCCTGCTCGCTGGCCCGGTCCCAGTCCCCGAGGGCGGACCAGCACTGCGACTCCAGCCCGGCGATCTCCGCCTCGCCGAAGAAGGACATCCATTCGGGATCGGCCTCGGAGGGGCCGCGGTCGAAGAGCGTGTACGCCCGGGAGAGCGCCCGTTCGCAGGCGGCGCGGTCGTGCAGCAGTGCCCAGCCGCCGGCCTCGCGCATGGCGAGCAGCGCGAGCAGCCGGTCGGAGTCCAGGTAACGGGCGGCGGCCTGGCCGGCCTGGGCGGCGCGCAGCGCCTCACGGGGGCGGCCGGCGTCCCTGGCGAGGAAGGCGCTGTTGCAGAAGACATGCGCCTCCAGCGCGGAGTCGCCCGCCATCCGGGCGGTGGCGAGCGCCTCGGCGTAGAGCGACCGGGCGTCCGCCAGCCGGTTCGAATCGTGCGCCAACCAGCCGACCGAGATGGCCAGTTCGCCTGCACCGGCCTGGAGTCTTCGTTCGGTCTCGGCGCTGTACTCGCCCTCGTTGAGCAGCAGGTACGCGGTGCGCAGCGACTGCCCGGCCAGCTCGAACAGGGCGTCGGCCCCGTAGACGTCGTCGGCCAGCCGGATGTCCCGTACGGCCTGTTCGACGCCGAGCACCTCGGCGGCGCCGACCTTGCGGGGCGGTGGCACCGGCCCGGGCCGGCCGGGTACGAAGGCGGAGCCGGGGTCGGAGGCGGATCCGGGATCGAACAGGCCGGGGGCGGCGTCGAACCTGCTTGTGCCGGGACCCGGCTGGGGTGGGACGAGCCCGCAGGGGGTGGCCGCTCCGGTGCCGGGGCCGCCCGGGGCGGTGCGGGGGCCGGCCCCGGCCGGCCGGTCGATGCCGATCACGGTGGCCAGTGCGGCGGATCCGCCGGCCAGGAACGTACGGCGACGCACGTCGTCGTTCTCCTCGTCGAAATGGTGCGATCCGTCGGGCCCCCGGGGCACCGCCACGGGCCTCGGCGGCATGGGTCCGTCCAGTGGGGGCGGTTCCGCGTACGGCGAGGCAGCGTACGGGAGTTGTGTGGAGAGTGGTGGGCGTGGGGTGGGCGGGAACGGGAACTGCGGGTGGAGCGGGGATGGCCCGGCGCCCCTGCGGCCGTCCGCCCGGCGGCGGCGGACGGCGGTACGGGGGGAGAAGCCGAGATCGGTCAGCGAGCGGCCCGGCCACATGTGCCGGAAGACCCGCTCGTAGGCGTAGTTGGGGCAGCGGATCTCGCCGGCCTCGACCCGCCCGACGTAGCGCGCGTCGCAGGACACGTGCTCGCCGATCTCCCGGGCGGCCCGGCGTACGGCCATGGCGAACTCGCCCGGTGACCGGTCGCCGCGCAGGGCGCGCATCACGGTATTGGGGGACGGGCGGTTCGGCTCGGCCGGTGGGGTGGCTGCCATGGTGCGCTCCGTGGTCGTGCGGGGTGGTGGTGCGAGGCGGGGCGGTTCCGTGGGGTGAGGTCCGGTGTGCGACGGACCGGGCTGGGCTCTCGTGGTTGCCGGGACTGCGGGGACTGAGGGGACTGCGGTGGCCGTGGTGCCGGGGTGCTGCTCCCGGCTGCCGGTGGGCCCGGTGCGGCCGGATGGGCCGCCTGGCTCGCAACCGACAGTACCCGGAGTCACCAGGCGGCCACAGCGAGTTTGCGGATGATAGGTGGTCAATCCTGGTCAAACCGGACCCTGTTGCCGGGATCTGCCATGAAATGCCATGCCTTGCTGTAAGGCGCCCCGTGGCCTGGGAAGCGTCCTTCGCGTTGTCCTGATACGCGGAAGCCTCCGGCCGCCGTCCCGGGCCCGCCGCCCGCCGCGGCGGCCGCCACCGCCCGGGCGGCGCGGCTTCCGAAACCGCCGAGGTGACAGGAGAGCCCGTGATGGCCACCGGAGTACCGCAGTACCACCGCCTGGCCGCCAGAGGAGTGCTCGCCGCCGCCGTCCCCGCCCTGTTGCCCGAGCCCGCCGACGACCGCGGCCCCGGGCGGGGGCCCGCCGAGGGCGGCCACGCCCCGTGCGGCGGCGGCAACGGACGGGCCCGTCGCCTCGGCGAGACCGGGCGCCCCCCGGCGGCCGGCGACGACGGCGTGGTCGTCGCCGGCTACGACATGGTCACGGTCGCGCTGCGGCACGGACTGGAGGCGGTCGACATCCTGCGGCTGCGCCGGGCCTGCGGGGTCGTGCTGCAGAGCCGCAACGGCAGCACCGTCTCCTTCTTCGTCCCGGCCGGCACCTCGGAGACGTGGCACCTCCCAGGAAGCTCCTGTACCGCGGGCGGCCTGCTTCTGCCCGCCACCGACCCGCGGTGGGTGATGCCCCCGACCGGTGCCGGGTGCGCGGCCCGCCCCACCGACGCCTGGGTGCTGCGTTCGGCCCTCTGCGAGGCGGCCTGCACCCTGACGGCCGGCGGCCTCGGCCCGTTCTGACCGTCGCCCGTCCGCCCGGCACCCCCGCTGGGCCGCGGAGGCCTCCGGCCCGGCGGCGATAATGGCCGGTATGGGACGAAGCAGCAGAGCCGGCCGCAGCGCGGACAAGGGGCGTACGACGGCGGAGCCGCAGCCGGCGACCACCGGCCCCGGCGGCCGAACGCACACCCAGGGCCCGCTCACCCGTCCCGTCGATTCCGGGCTGGCGGAGCTCCGCCCCGACCGCGACCGCCCCGGCGCCTGGTCGCTCCTCATCGACGGCGCCCCGCAGTCCATGGTCGACCTCGCCGACCCGACCCACCTGGGCTTCGAGTACCAGCGTCGCCTCGGCCACCTGATCGACCTGGTCGCCCCGCCCGGTCGGCCCCTGACCGTTCTGCATCTCGGCGGCGGTGCCCTCACCCTGGCCCGCTATGTCGCGGCCACCCGCCCCCGCTCCCGCCAGCAGGTCGCCGAGATCGACACCGCGCTCACCGACCTCGTCCGCGCCGAACTCCCGCTGGAACGGGGCTGGCAGATCAAGGTCCGCGGTTCGGACGCCCGCAGCGTGCTGGAGCGGACCCCGGAGGGCAGCGTCGACCTTGTCATCGCCGATGTCTTCTCCGGCGCCCGGGTGCCCGCCCACTGCACGACCGTCGAGTTCACCGTGCTCGCCGCCCGGGCGCTGGCCCCCGGCGGCTGGTACGCGGTGAACATCGCCGACGGTGCGGCGCTTCCGTTCGCCCGTTCGCAGATCGCCACGCTCGGCGCGGTCTTCCCCGAGCTGTGCCTGGTCGCGGACCCGGCCGTGCTGCGCGGAAAGCGCTTCGGCAACCTCGTCCTGGCCGCCGCCCACGCTCCGCTCCCGGTCGCCGAACTGGGCCGCAAGGTCGCCACCGACGCCGCCCTCGGCCGGGTCGAACACGGCCGCGCCCTGGCCGACTTCGCCGCCGGCGCGGCCCCGGCCACCGACGCGACCGCCGCTCCCTCCCCGGTCCCGCCGCCGGGGACGTTCCGTTAGCCACGTTGCCGTTGCCGTTGCCGCTGCCGTGTTGTTCGGTGGCGGGGAGCGGGGCGTGGCCCGAACTCCGGTAAACCGCTTGGCGGTCGTGCCGCCCGTTGCGGAGAATGGCCGCTGCTGTCCGGAATCCGGACGGCGCCGCCGAACAGGAGGGCACGCCATGCGGATCAGACCGGCTCGGCCGGAGGAGGCGGAGCTGCTCAGCGCCCTCGCCCTCCGCTCCAAGGCCCACTGGGGCTACGACGAGGCGTTCCTGGCTGCCTGCCGGGACGAACTGACCCTGGACGCCGACGGGATCGAGCGGCAGCGGACGATGGTGGCCGAGGAGCCGGTGGCCGCCGGTGACAGCCGGGTGCTGGGCTTCGCGACCCTCGTCGGGGCGCCGCCCCAGGGCGAGTTGGGCATGCTCTTCGTCGAGCCCGACACCATCGGCAGGGGCGTCGGAGGCCGGCTCTTCCAGCACCTTCGCGAGCAGGCCGTGGCGCTCGGCTTCCACCGGCTCACCATCGATGCCGACCCGAACGCGGAGCCGTTCTACCTGGCGATGGGTGCCACCCGGATCGGTGTCACCCCGTCCGGGTCGATTCCCGGGCGCGAACTCCCGCTGCTGGCGCTGGACCTCGGTCCGGCGGTCTGACGCCGGGCGGTCCGTCCCGTGGCGGTCCCGGCGTCGGGACCGGTGCCGGGCCCGCGCCGGTGTCCGTCTCAGTGCCCGCGCGGCAGGCCCCGGTGCTTCCACATCGCGGCGCCGGTGAGCAGCAGTCCGGCGGCGATGGGGGCGAGTACGGCGATCCCCGTGTCCGAGGGCCCGTGACCGGCCGCCATGGTGGCCGGGTCGGTCAGTGCCAGGTCCTCGTACGCCGCCGGACGGCCCTCCGGTGCGGGCCGGCGCGTGGTTCCGGCGCCGTCCGTGCCGTCCTCGGGCGGTTCGGAACCGGGGCTGGACCGAAGGTCGGCGGCCTCGCGAACCGGTGGCGGGGGATTCTGGCCGGGCCGGCCGTCGTCCGCCGGAGCGGGGCGTGGCGTACCGGCACCCGTCCGTCCGTCCGGCGACGAGGGCGTCTCGGGCTCACTGCTCCGTGAGGCGCGTGCCTCCGGGGTACGGGCCTCGGCGGGGGCCGGTTCCAGTAGCCCCGAGGCGATCGCGAACGCGTCCGGAACGGCGGCCCGCTGGCCCGGCAGCGGCAGGCCGCCCGCCCTGATCCGCTCCTGCAGCACACCTCCGACCAGCCCGGTCACGGTGTCCGTACCGGAGGAAGGTACGGACGCGGCCGTACCGGTGAGCCGTCCGACCAGCCCGGGGGACTCCACCGGACCGGGGGGCCCGGCGGGCGCGTCCTGCGGCGGTGTGCCACGGGCACCGGTGGCGCCGGAGGTCTTCCGCCCCGTCTCGGACGGGCGTTCGGCTGACGCTCCGTCGAAGGCCTGCCCGCCGTGCAGGGCCCGTCCGACCGTGCGGTTCACCGGTTCCGGCAGGGGTTCGGGCGCCGCCGCGTACGCGCCCGGTGCTCCGAGCCACCAGATCTGTGCGAGCAGCGCCCCGGCCACCGCGACCACGCGTGGACGGGGCAGCCACCGGCCGACCGTACGCCGCGTGCCGCCGAGGGCGCGTCGGGCTGGTTCCGGGGCCTTGACCGCGTGATTGGCTCGCACGTGAATTGAGAACGAGCGGACGGGGCGTGAGGTCACGGCCGTCGTCACGGACAGTTATCGCGATGAGACCCCGGAACCACCGGGCGCCGGTCGGTCAGGAGTTGGGGCGCAGGGTCCAGACGACGGTCATGACGCCGGTCACGGCCCCGTCGGCGCGGGTGATCTCGACGGTGACCGGGAACTCGGGGCGACCGCCCTCGTCCAGCTCGGCGACGATCCCGGCGGCCGGGCGGCCCAGGACGGCGGTGGCGGTGACCACGCCCATGGCCAGCTTCTTGTAGGAGATCTCGGCACTCACCGCGAGCGGCACGGCACGCGAGAGCTGGTCGCCGAAGGCGCCCAGCACGATGCAGCCGCTCGCCGACTCGGCGAGCGTGAACATCGCGCCGGCGTGCGGCCCGCCGACGTGGTTGTGGTACTCGGGCTGGTCGGGCAGCCGGAGCACCGCGCGCTCCGGGGTGGTCTCCAGGTACTCGAGCTTGAGGGTGAGTGCCATCGGCACGGTCGATTCGAGCAGCCGGCCGATCGAAGGTGTGGTCATGGCGGCAATGTTACTAGTCGGTAGCATCTGGCGGCAGATCTGTCGGCGGGGAAACCGTGCCGTGGAGCTGTGCGGTCGGGCGGGAATCGCGGGGGTCGCCAGGGATGCGCGGTGCGTGGGGACGTGAGGGAACGCGAAAACGCCTGAGGGGCCGATCTCTTGAAGAGATCGGCCCCTCAGGCTCTGGGGTGAGTGACGGGACTCGAACCCGCGGCCACCTGGACCACAACCAGGTGCTCTACCAACTGAGCTACACCCACCATCTGTCCGGACCGTTTGCGCTCTTCGCGCCCCCGTTCCGACAGGAAGAACTCTACAGGATCCGAGAGGGTGCTCGTGCCAGGGTTTCGCCCGGACGAACGTGGGCACCCCCTCGGGCCCTTCCGGCCGACCCCCGCCCGGCGTCGACGTGGTTCGCAGCCGCCGTTCGTTGCCGCCGTTCGTCGTCGTTCGCCGACCCGCCGGAGCCGGGCGGGAGAGGTCAGTCGGTCGGCGCCTGGTACTTCTCGGCGATCGCGCGCGCGGTGTCGGTGTCCGGGCCGGGCTGCGGGACGAACACCGCCTCGCGGTAGTACCGCAGTTCGTCGATGCTCTCGCGGATGTCGGCGAGCGCCCGGTGGCTACCGCCCTTCTGCGGGCTGTTGTAGTACGCCCGCGGATACCAGCGGCGGGCCAGCTCCTTGATCGAGGAGACGTCGACGATCCGGTAGTGCAGGTGGCCCTCCAGGGCCGGCATGTCCCGGGCGAGGAAGCCGCGGTCGGTCGCCACCGAGTTCCCGCACAGCGGCGTCCGGCCCGCCTCGGGCGCGTGCTCGCGGACGTACGCGAGCACGAGCGCCTCGGCCTCGGCGAGGGTGACGCCGTGCTCCAGTTCGTCGAGCAGACCAGAGGCGGTGTGCATGGTGCGCACCACCTCCGGCATGTTCGCCAGCGCCTCCGCGGGGGGGCGGATGATGACGTCGACGCCCTCGCCGAGGACGTTCAGCTCGGAGTCCGTCACCAGTGCCGCGACCTCGACCAGAGCGTCCCGGTCGAGGTCGAGGCCTGTCATTTCACAGTCGATCCATACCAAACGGTCATTCACGCCACTCACCCTACGGCGCGATCACGCGCCACGGGCACCGCCGGAGTCGAGCGGGGCGCCGGGGCACAGGCCTCGGCCGCGTGCCCGTCCTGGCCGTGACCGTCCGGCTCATGGCCCTCCCGGCCCTGGTGACCCTCCCGTGCGGAACGGGTGTCGCGTGGCTCACGTCCGGCGTCCGCGGCTCCGGTGCGGCCGCCCTGCTGGCGGATCTGCGGAGGTCGGACCTGGCGGGCCCGGGCCTCCGGAGTCACCGGCGAGGACGGTACCGGCACCCGGCCCGCGGCCGTGCCGTGCCCTCGCCCGCCGGTGCCCGAGCCGGTGGTACCGGTCTCGTCCGACGGCCGTTCGGACACGGCGCGATGCCCCTGGCCCTGGCCGCGCGCACCCGGCTGCGGGTGGCCGTCCTCCGCCGCCGCGTGCTCCGCGGTCCGCGGTGGCCGACCCGCTCCGGGGCCGGGCTGGGCCGGGACCAGCGGCGACCGGGCCGGACCGCGCCCCGAGCCGGGTTGCCCCGGGTGCGACTGAGGCGTCGCCTGCTGGTGCGGGTACGGCTGCCCGGCGCGCGCGTGGAACGCCTGCTGCCCGTGCTGCCCCGGGTGTGCGGGGTTGCCGGGCATGGACGGGAACGAGTGCGCGGACTGCTGTCCGTGCTGTCCCAGCAGCGCCCCGCCTGCCGCCGCGGCGGCGGCGGCCGCCACTGCCGCGGGCGAGCCGGCCGACTGCGGCAGGGCGCCGCCCGGCCGGAGGTCACCGGAGTGCGGCACCATCGGCGCCGGAGCCTGCGGTCCCGGCCGCCGGGAACGGTAGCTGGTCCGGTAGGCGGCCGGCGAGACCCCGAGCTGGCGGCGGAAATGGCCGCGCAGTGCCACCGGCGACCGGAAGCCGCACCGTCGGGCGACATCGTCCACCGACAGTTCCGACGTCTCCAGCAGCCGCTGCGCCTGGAGCACCCGCTGGGTGATCAGCCACTGCAGCGGGGCACTGCCGGTCAGCGTGCGGAACCGCCGGTCGAACGTGCGCCGGCTCATATAGGCACGCGCCGCCAGCACCTCGACGTCGAACTGCTGGTTGAGGTTCTCCAGCGCCCAGGTGACCACCTCGGCAAGCGGGTCGTTGCCGATCTCTTCTGGTAAAGACTGATCGATGTACTGGGCCTGTCCGCCCCCGCTGCGGCGGCTCGGCACCACCAGCCGGCGGGCCAGCGCGTTGGCCGCCTCGGCGCCGTGGTCGCTGCGCACCACGTGCAGGCAGAGATCGATACCGGCGGCGGTACCCGCCGAGGTCAGCACGTCGCCGTCGTCGACGAAGAGCTCGCGCGGGTCGACGTGCACCCGGGGGTAGCGCTTGGCCAGGGTCGGCGCGTACATCCAGTGCGTGGTGGCCGGGCGGCCGTCCAGCAGACCGGCGGCGGCGAGCACGAACGCGCCGGTGCAGAGCCCGATGATCCGGGCGCCCTCGTGGTGGGCCTTGCGCAGGGCGGTGATGGCCTCGACCGGCGGCGGCTGCGAGATCGAGCGCCAGGCCGGTACGACGATCGTGCCGGCCCGTGCCAACGCCTCCAGTCCGTACGGCGCGGAGAGGGTGAGGCCGCCGGTGGTGGCGAGCGGCCCCTCCTCCCCGGCGCAGACCAGCAGGCGGTAGCGCGGCACACCGGCGTCCTGGCGGTCGACACCGAAGACGGAGAGGGGGATCGAGCTCTCGAAGATCGGGGCGCCGCCGAAGATCAGCACCGCGACGGTCTCGCGCCGGCGCCGGCCCGAGAGCTTCCGGGGGGCGGCGGCCATCACGGGGTTCGCGGAGCCGTTGGCCCCGGACAGGCCGACCGCGCCGCTCGGACCGTGGGCCGTCGGTCCGTGGCCGACCGTGCCGAGCGGACCGGCCGGGATTCCGGCGGTCGCCATCCCGGTGCCGGCGGCCGGGGCGGCGGCGCCCGAGACCGCCGAAGCGGTCGGGAAACCGCCACCGGTGAGGCCGCCAGGGAAACCAGGGAAGCCCCCGCCCTGCCCCGGCTGACCGACAGCGTGGCCAGCGCCCTGGCCACCAGGTTGGCCGGGAACCGACGCTCCCGCCTGGGCGCCCGCTCCGAAGTTCTGAGCTGACGTCGGGCTGACGGACGGTCGGTTGACGGGCCGTCCGGCATGCTCCGGGGCAGAGGGGGAGGAAGGTGCGCCAGAGGCCGCTGATACCGAGGATGCGCCTGAGGCGGCAGAGGCGTACGAGGAGTACGGGACGGCGCTGGAGGTGCCGGAGGTGCGGGGGGTGGCTGCGATGGCCGGGATACCGGTGCTTCTCGCGGAACGCCCCGCGATGCCGGCCACGGCCTGGCCGCTGTCAGGACCCGCGTCGCTCCTGCTCACCCTGCTCAAGGCGCTCAAGCCCCCTCGGTGGTGTGGTGTGGGTGGTGCGGCACTGCTCGCCAAGATCGAATCTATCGGGTGGACCGTTGCCGTTGTGACAAGTTCACCATCCGACGCTATGTCGACATGGCAATTTGGCGTGATGCATTCGATCACGAAGCGTGGCACCCGTCGACCCTTCTGGGAAGAGGGCCGGTGCAACGGTGGCTGGTTGTCGCGGGGCTGGTCCTGGGGCGCCCGGCTTCGGCGCACCCGGTCGGCGGGTCTGGGCTGCGGGTTTGCCCAAGGGCGAGGGAGCCGCGCGAGATTGACCGAAAATCGGCGGTGCACGAGAGGGCGCACGGAGCCAAAGCGTGCGCCTCTCTGGCTTCATCCGGCCAGTGCCGAGGCCGGGGGCCGGCCGCCCGGCGCCCGCGCTACCGTCCTGTCGTGAACATCCACAGCCGGCTCGAACAGGCCAACGACAATGCCGCCGCGTTCTGGCTCGCCCAAGCCCGTGCGCACGGTTGGCAGCAACTCGCCCACCCCGGATTCACCGCGGTCCGCTGCGCCCGCACGCCGGACGACGCCCATCGCATCGTGGTCACCCGCCCCTACGGTGAACCGGCTCCGCTGGAAGAGGAATTGGCGGCCCTGCTGCGGGAGTGGTCCACGACGCAGCTCACCCTGGAAGACCCCTACGGCCGCCTGGACATGGCCCGCTTCGGCTGCTCCCACGGCCCGGCGATGCCGGTCATGGCGCGTGAGCCCGGCCCGCTCGACGTGTCTCCCCGGGGTGGGCGGACGGCCACCGGGGGTGGCACGGACGAGTCCCTGACGGTCGATGAGGTCCAGGACGGCGACGGCTTCGCCGAGGTCGAACGCTCGGTGGTGGACGGCTTCCCGATACCCGCCCGGCAGCCCTGGACACGGGGTGGCATGCTTCCCGAGCGCCTGCTCGCCGAGCCGGGCTGCCGGGCCTGGCTCGGGCGCCGGGACGGCGTGACGGCCGGCGCCTGCCTGACCTACGACGACGGCCGGGCCACCGGGGTGTACTGGGTCGCGACCCTCCCCGACCACCGCTCCCGGGGTGTGGCCCGCGCCATCCTGGAGACCGCGCTGGCCGCCGCGCACCCCGACCGCCCGGCGACCCTGGTCGCCACCCCACTCGGCGCACCGCTCTACCGCAAGCTCGGTTTCATCGAACAGAGCCGCACCCTCTGGTGGACCCGCAGCCCCTCGGCCGGCGGGCAAGGCCGCGGCGGCCAGGAGCGTTAGGAGGCCGGGGGAGCCGAGAAGGCCGGGCGGGCGGGAGCGCCGGGCGTCAGGGGCGGCCATCGCCTCCGGCGGCCGGCGCCGGGGACCGGCTGCCCGGCCACCTCACTGGGATGCCACGGCCGTCTCCACCGCCTGTGCCACGGTGACTGCGGTGACCGGGGTGACCGCAGTCACCGGGGCGGCCGGACGGGGACCGAACCGCGGTGGAGGCGCGGCGAACCGGGTCCGCGAGGGCGGCGCGGCGACCGGTGTGCCGGTGGCGGGCGCCCCGGTGGTGGTCCGACTCGCGTTCATGGGATGGCTGCCGCCGGATGAGGCAACTTCGCCGGACCGGTTTCGGACAGCCGGCCTCGCCCCCGAGCCGGGAGCGCTCCCTTCCGTGGCGTTCATGGGAACAGGCGCACGCATGCCGTCCGGGGCGGACAAGGAGAGCTGTGCGCTGGACCGCGCGCCGGTGAGCGCGGCCGCCGCCGCGAGATCCCGGGAGGAGGAACTGCCCGGGGCCGCGCCGGCCGTCCTTCGTCGGCCCGGCCCGCCCGTTCTGGTCCCCGCCCGGGCCGCCGCCCGGGGGCCGGGCGCGTTCCGGGCGGACAGCACCTGTCCGACGGCCTCAGGCAGACCGGCCGCCTTCAGCGTCGGCCGGTAGCCGGGCTCGGCCCAGGGACGGCCATGGTGCAGCCAGACGCTGCGCAGACCGGCGAGCTCGGCCCCCGCGATGTCGGCCGGGGCGTAGTCGCCGATCATCCAGGTGTGCGAGGCCCAGTCTCCGGTGGGTGCGATACCGCACCGCTGGGCGGCGATCTCGAAGATCAACGGGTCCGGCTTGACGCACTCGGCCTCCTCGGAGATGACCCAGCCGTCGACCAGCGGGCCGAGCCCGGTCCGGCGGATCTTCTCCAGTTGGGGGCGGGTGCTGCCATTGCTCACGATGCCGAGCGTCCACCCGGCATCGCGCGCCGCCCGCAGCGCGTCGATGTGCCGGGACGGGCAGTGGATGTGCGAGTTGATGCCGTGTCGGTAGTGCGCCAGCAGGAGTTCGAGGGACTCGTCCAGCCCATAGCGGCGCTGGGCGGCGGACAGTACGGTGCTGCGCGGCACATAACCGCCGCCGTCGATGGTGGCGAGCCAGTCGAGGTCGCCGGGCGGCAGCCCTCGTTCGGCCAGAAAATCCTGAGCCCAGGCCCGGAAAGCGGCATCCCTGGGGAGCAGCGTGTTGTCGAGGTCGAGCAGGAGCAGGGACATGTCGAGCATGGTGTCAGCGGCAGCGCCTATGCATCTGGCAAATGCCAGACGGCGTCGTGAACCCGTGGGTGTTGGCCGAAAGGCCGCCAGACGGGAGGTGCGCCGGAGCAGCGTGACGGCGGGTGGTGTCCGTGAGGTGCGGGGCGTCGCTCAGCGGGGCCGACCGTTCGGAACGCGCGCGCCGGTCGGTGACGGGTGGCAACGGATCGTCGCCGATCGATGACAGTCCGGTCACGGTGTCCCTTGGGCCTGTTGCATCGCCCGGTCTGCTCAGCCAAGCTCCAGAGAACCTCCTTTGTCGAGGGGGCGCGATCGCCTGCCTGTAGGGGGCGCACTGCTGTCGGCGGGCGCATCCTCCATTCGCGGGAACAAAGTCATTCCGAGGCTTCGCCACTGGGCTGAGCCTCAAGCCCGTCGTACTCTGAAAGGAACAGGTCACATACGGTGGTGCTCGGCGCAGACCGACGTCGTTCCGTGGGCGGGCCTGCCGCCCGGGCAGCGTTGTCCTCTCCTGTCGGCACATCTCCCTCGAAGAGCCTTGAGCCATGGCTGGTTTTGAGTCCTCCCGACCGGTTGATCCGGATTCGGGCCGTGGCGCGCGCGCAGCGGCCGGGGGAGTCGGTGACGGCTGCGGCGACCCCGGCGACGACCCGGACGCCCAGGGCCTCTCGCGTTCCCTTCGCAACATCGCCCGCCGAGGCCGTCCCGGTCCGCGTCAGCGGCGGGACGAGCACCGGACCGGCCCTGTGGAGCCGGCGATGACGGGCCGCCTCGGTCCGGGCGCCGAACGCCCGGAAGCCTCCGGCATGCCGGACGTGACCGGCGATCCGGCTGCTCGGGAGACGCCCGTCGGCGCATGCGACCCGGCCTTCCGGCACGGTGTGGTGGTGGGATTCGACGGCTCCCTGTCGAGTGAGCGCGCTCTTGCCTATGCGGTGGGCATGGCCCGTCGCTCACAGTGCGGCCTGGTGATCGTGCACGTGGCCAACCGGTTGCCCGCCACGGTCTGGGCGGGGTGTGAACCTCCTGTCTTCGTCGATCTCCCCGACCATCGGACCGAGGTCCTCGGTCTGGAACTGGCCTGCGCGGACTTCCTGGCCGGCGTGCCGTGGATCCTCGTCGAGCGGGGCGGCGACATCTGCCACGAGATCGAGGAGGTCGGTCGCGAGTACGCCGCCGACGCCATCGTGGTCGGCAGTACGCACGGCCTGCTCGGCAAGATCTTCGGATCTGTCTCAGGCCGGCTGGCCCGGCGCGCCAACCGCCCCGTGATCGTTATTCCCTGATGCTCTGTCCGGTGTCGGACCGTCCAGAGCCGGGCGGACACCTGTGGACCGAGGGCAGAATCGGCTCGCAGGCCGGTGACCGGACCGGCGCGCCGGCCGACGCGCCGATCCGAACTGCGGCCTGTGGCCGGGGCGCTGACCCGAGGGGTCGGCGACAGCGGAGATAGACCGATGGCGGACGCTCTCCGGGCTGTCGCCGCCCAGGGCCGGCGCCCCGAGCCGCTCGGGCTCAGGAGGATCCGACGCCCAGCTCCCGGGCGATGAGCATGCGCTGGACCTCGGAGGTGCCCTCCCCGATCTCAAGGATCTTGCAGTCGCGCCAGAAGCGGGCGACCGGGAACTCGTTCATGAAGCCGTACCCGCCGTGGATCTGGGTCGCCTCGCGGGCGTTGTCGACGGCGGCCTCCGACGAGTACAGCTTGGCAATGGCGGCCTCCTTCTTGAACGGTTCGGCGTGCAGCAGCCGGGAAGCGGCATCCCGCCAGGCCAGGCGGGAGGTGTGGGCGCGCATCTCCATGTCGGCGAGCTTGAACTGGATGGCCTGGTTGGCGCCGATCGGCCGGCCGAAGGCCCGGCGCGTACCGGCGTAGATGACGGACTGGTCGACGCACCCCTGGGCCAGGCCGGTGGCCAGGGCTGCGATGGCGATGCGGCCCTCGTCGAGGATCCGCAGGAACTGGGCGTAGCCACGGCCACGCTCGCCCAGCAGGTTGGCCGCGGGTACACGGCAGTCGGTAAAGGACAATTCACGGGTGTCGGATGCGTTCCACCCGACCTTCGAGTACTTCTTCGACACCTGGAACCCCGGGGTCCCGGTGGGCACGATGATGGAAGAGATTTCGCGCTGTGGCGAGGGGAATTCGCCCTCTTCACTCGAACGAGCGATCGGTTCGGTGAGCGCGGTGACCGTGACCAGCCCGGTGATCTCGGTGCCGGAGTTGGTGATGAAGCACTTCGTGCCGTTGATGACCCACTCGTCGGTGGCCTCGTCGTACCGGGCCGTGGTGCGGGTCGCCCCGGCGTCGGAGCCGCCCTCCGGCTCGGTCAGGCCGAAGGCCCCGAGGAGTTCACCGGACGTCAGCCGGGGCAGCCACTCCCGCTTCTGCTCCTCCGTGCCGAACCGGTGGATCGGCATGGCGCCGAGCGAGACCGCCGCCTCCAGGGTGATCGCGACCGAGGAGTCGACCCGGGCGAGCTCCTCCAGCGTGAGGCAGAGCGCGAAGTAGTCGCCGCCCATGCCCCCGTACTCCTCGGGGAACGGCAGGCCGAAGAGGCCCATCCGCCCCATCTCCCGCACGATCTCGTAGGGGAACTCGCCCTGCTCGTAGAACTCGCCGATCTTCGGCGCCACCACGTCCTGGGCGAACTCGGCGACGGTGCGCCGCAGTTCCTCGTACTCGCTGTTCAGCCGGTGGTCGAGCATGGTGATCCTCCTGAGGCCCGGCCGGGGTGGCCGCGGGCGTGATCGGGATGACCGGCGTCCGTCTGACGGTGTGACAGGCGCGCGGTGTGGTCGAGAGAGTGGATGTCGTACGGACGGTGGCGTCGGCCGGGCGGGTCCCGGACCGGCCGGCGCCGGGTGGTCGAGCCGGGCCGGCGTCAGCCCCGGCCGGTGCCGAGCAGCGCCTGGACGGTGCGGGACGGACTCGGGCGGCCGAGCTGCCGGGCCATCCAGCCGCTGGTGGCGACCAGGGCGCGCAGATCGACGCCGGTCCGGATGCCCAGCCCGTGCAGCATCCAGACCAGGTCCTCGGTGGCCAGGTTGCCGGTCGCGCTCTTGGCGTACGGGCAGCCGCCCAGGCCGCCCGCCGAGGCGTCGACCGTGGTGATGCCGCCGCGCAGCGCGGCCAGCGTGTTGCTGAGCGCCTGGCCGTAGGTGTCGTGGAAGTGCACCGCGAGCCGGTCGGCGGGCACACCCGCCTCGGCGAAGCCCTCCAGAAGTGCGGTGACCTGCCCCGGGGTGGCCACGCCGATGGTGTCGCCGAGGCTCAGTTCGGTGCAGCCCATCTCCAGCAGCCGCACCCCGAAGCCGATCACCTGGGAGGCGGGCACCGGGCCCTCCCACGGGTCGCCGAAGCACATGGAGAGGTAGCCGCGGACCCGGATCCCGGCCCTGGCGGCCCGCTCCACCACCGGCTGGAACATGTCCATCGCCTCGTCGGCCGACCGGTTGAGGTTGCGGCGGGCGAAGGTCTCGGTGGCGCTGGCGAAGACCGCGATGTCGCCGGTGTGGTGGGCGAGCGCGCGGTCGAGCCCGCGCTCGTTGGGCACCAGCACCGGCAGCCGCAGACCGGGGTGACGGGCCGGCAGGTCGGCGAGCCGGGGGACGAGCTCCTCGGCGTCGGCGAGCTGCGGTACCCATTTCGGGTGAACGAAGCTGGTGGTTTCGACCGTGCGCAGTCCGGCGGCCGCGAGCCGGGTGATGAACTCGGCCTTGACCTCGACGGGGACCAGGGCGCTCTCGTTCTGCAGTCCGTCGCGCGGGCCGACCTCGTGGATCCGGACCTCCTCGGGCAGGCCCGGGGCGTGGACGGGGTCGGGCAGGCCCAGGTCGAGGGCGTCCGGCTCGTGCGCGGGGGAGGCGTCGGCGGTCATGCCCGCACCTCCGCCGGGGTCCCGGCCGCCGCACCGGCGAGTGCCTGGCCGGCCGGCCCGTCCTCCGCGGCCTCGTTCTCGGCGGGGACGACCACGGCCAGCAGCTCCTCCATCGCCACGGTGGCGCCTGCGGTGGCCCGCAGTTCGCTCACGACGCCGTCGTGCGGGGCCGTGATCACGTGTTCCATCTTCATGGCCTCCAGGACGAGCAGTGGCTGGCCGCGGTGGACCGTCTCGCCGGCCGCGGTCTTGACGACGGTGACGGTGCCGGGCATCGGGGCGGTCAGGGCGCCGTGGTGGGCGCCGGCGGCGGTGGAGTTCTCGCCGACGGAGTCGTACCCGTGGACGGGCCAGGCGTCGCCGTCGATCCCGAGCCAGGTCACCGGGCCGGCGGCAGGGCCGGGTGCGTTGTCGGTGGCCTGTGCGAACGTCGTCTGCAGGCCGTCGACGGTGAGGTGCAGCCGGTCACCGGCCCGCGCGGCCCGGGCGCGGTGGACCGGGCCGGAACCGAGTCGGATTTCCATCTCAGGAGTGACGCCCGGGGGAATGTCAGTGGCCTCGGCTACGTTGCTCGCAGTGATCGGGCGAATGCTCACCGACACCGGGTCCTGGCCGGGGGCCCGGAGCCGATGGGTGGTCCAGGCGGCGTCACCGCCCATGCGCCAGCCGGAGGGAAGGGAGAACGGGTCGGTCCAGCCGTCGGTGCCGGCGGCGGGAGTGAGGTCCAGCTGCCGTGTGAGCGCGGCCGCGTAGTAGAGGAGGTGAGCAGGGGTCGGTACCTCGGACGGCCGGGATCCGGAGGTCTCGGTGGAGTCCGCGGCGGGAGCCGCGTCGGCCGGGGAGTAGGGCGAGGCCAGCAGTGCGGGCTGCTGCTGCGCCGTCTGTTCCACGAGGCCGGTGTCGAGCTGGGCGGCGACGACCTCGGGGTGTGCGAGGAGTCGCCGCAGGAAGCCCGTGTTGGTGGTCACGCCGAGGATCCGGGTGTCGGCCAGCGCGGCGCGGAGTCGGCGCAGCGCGGTCGCGCGGTCGGGGCCGTACGCGATGACCTTGGCGAGCATGGGGTCGTAGGCGCTGTTGATGACGGTGCCCGTGGCCACGCCCGAGTCCACGCGAACGCCCTCGCCCTGGGGCTCGTCCAGCACCAGGATGCGTCCGCCGGTGGGGAGGAAGTCCCGTTCCGGGTCCTCGGCGCAGATACGGGCCTCGATGGCGTGGCCCAGAAAGGAGATGTCCGGCTGGGTGAAGGACAGGCGCTCGCCCGAGGCGATCCGCAGCTGCCACTCGACCAGGTCCAGCCGTCCCGGCCGGTCCTCGGCCGGGCCGGTGGCCGCCGAACCGCCCACCGTGATGGCGAGTTCGGTGACGGGGTGCTCCACCTGCAGGCGGGTGTTCATCTCCATGAAGAAGAAGTCCCGTACCCCCTCGGTGGGGGTGGGGGAGTCCGGGTCGATGCCGGGAACGATGAACTCGACGGTGCCGGCCCCGGTGTAGCCGCAGGACTCCGCGGCGCGGACGGCCGCAGCGCCCATGGCGGCGCGGGTCTCGGCATTGAGCAGAACGGAGGGTGCTTCTTCGATCAGCTTCTGGTGGCGGCGCTGCAGGCTGCACTCGCGCTCGCCGAGGTGGACGGTGGTGCCGTGGGCGTCGGCGAGCACCTGGACCTCGATGTGGCGGGGCCGGTCGATCCAGCGTTCCAGCAGCAGGGTGTCGTCGCCGAAGGCGGTGCGGGCGACCCGTCGGGCGGCGGCGATCTCGGTCGGCAGGTCGGACCGGTCCCGTACCAGGCGCATGCCCTTGCCGCCGCCGCCGGCGGACGGCTTGAGCAGCACCGGGTAGCCGATCTCGTCGGCGGCCGCGACGAGTTCGCCGTCGGTGGGCGCGGTGGCCCGGCTGCCCGGGACGACCGGGACGCCGGCGGCCCGGACCGCCTCCTTGGCGTTGATCTTGTCACCCATCAGCTCGACCGCGGAGGGAGGAGGACCGATGAAGACCAGGCCGGCGTCGGCGCAGGCGCGGGCGAAGGCGGCGTTCTCGGCGAGGAAGCCGTAACCGGGGTGGACGGCCTGGGCCCCGGTGCGGCGGGCGGCGGCGAGGATCTGGTCGGTCCGCAGGTAGGTCTCGGCGGCCGAGCTGTCACTGCGGTCGGCCGGTCCGAGCCGCACCGCGAGATCGGCCTCGCGGACGTGGGGCGCGTCGGCGTCCGCGTCGCTGAACACGGCGACCGAGCGCACGCCGAGCCGCCGCAGGGTGCGGATCACCCGGACGGCGATCTCGCCACGGTTGGCGACCAGAACTGTGTCGAACATGGGAGGCGTTTCCTCCGGGTCGAGGGGAGCCGTACGAAGGAGATGGCGGGAAGGGGCCGCAGCGCCGGGTGTGGTGGCGCGGCGGCGGAATGGAGGTCACATCCGGAAGACGCCGAACGGACCGGGCGGCGGGAGCGGGGAGTTGGCGCAGGCGGTGAGGGCCAGGCCGAGAACGGTGCGGGTGTCCATCGGGTCGATCACCCCGTCGTCCCAGAGCCGGGCGGTGGCGTAGTAGGCGTTGCCCTGATGCTCGTACTGCTCGCGGACGGGGCGCTTGAACGCCTCCTCCGCGTCGGCGGGCCACTCCTCGCCGCGCGCCTCGAACTGGTCGCGCCGAACGGTGGCCAGGACCGACGCCGCCTGCTCGCCGCCCATCACGGAGATCTTCGCGCCCGGCCACATCCACAGGAAGCGAGGTGAGTAGGCCCGGCCGCACATCGAGTAGTTGCCGGCTCCGTACGAGCCGCCGATCACCACCGTCAGCTTCGGTACGCGGGTGCAGGCGACGGCGTTGACCATCTTGGCGCCGTGCTTGGCGATGCCGCCCGCCTCGTACTGCCGGCCGACCATGAACCCGGTGATGTTCTGCAGAAAGAGGAGGGGGATGCCGCGCTGGTCGCACAACTCGATGAAGTGGGCGCCCTTGAGGGCGGATTCGGAGAACAGCACGCCGTTGTTGGCGACGATGCCGACGGGGTGGCCGTGGATCCGGGCGAAGCCGGTCACCAGGGTCGCGCCGTACTCGGCCTTGAACTCGGCGAACCGGCTGCCGTCGACCAGCCGGGCGATCACCTCGCGTACGTCGTAGGGCGTGCGCGGGTCGACGGGGACGGCTCCGTAGAGCCCGGCCGGGTCCACGGTGGGCGGTTCGGCCGGGGCGAGCGGCCATGGCCTGGCCGGGCGCGGACCGAGCCCGGCCACGATGGTGCGGACGATGGAGAGGGCGTGGGCGTCGTCCTCGGCCAGGTGGTCCGTCACGCCGGAGGTCCGGGAGTGGAGTTCGCCGCCGCCCAGTTCCTCGGCCGTGACCACCTCCCCGGTGGCGGCCTTCACCAGGGGCGGTCCGCCGAGGAAGATCGTGCCCTGGTTGCGGACGATGACGGCCTGGTCGCTCATCGCCGGCACGTACGCGCCGCCCGCCGTGCAGGAGCCGAGCACGGCGGCGATCTGCGGGATGCCGGCGGCCGAGAGCCGGGCCTGGTTGTAGAAGATCCGGCCGAAGTGGTCGCGGTCCGGGAAGACCTCGTCCTGCATCGGCAGGAAGGCGCCGCCGGAGTCCACCAGATAGACGCAGGGCAGACGGTTCTCCAGCGCGACCTCCTGGGCGCGCAGGTGCTTCTTGACCGTCATCGGGTAGTAGGTGCCGCCCTTGACGGTGGCGTCGTTGGCGACGACGACCACCTCGCGCCCGGCGACCCGGCCGATGCCCGCGATCACGCCGGCCGCGGGCGCGGCTCCGTCGTACATCCCGTCGGCCGCCAGTGGGGCCAGTTCCAGGAAAGGCGAGGCGGGGTCGAGCAGGGTGTCCACCCGGTCGCGGGGGAGCAGCTTGCCGCGCGCGGTGTGGCGGTCCCGGGCCTTGGCTCCGCCGCCGAGGGCGGCCGCGCCGAGTTTCTCGCGCAGCTCGGCGACCAGGGCTCGGTGCGCTTCGGTGTTCGAGCGATAGGCCTCGGAGCCCGGGTCGACGGCGGTGCCGAGCCTGGGCGCGGGAGCGGTGGCTCCCGGTGGAACGGCTCCGGGTCCGGCGGTACCGGCCGCCCCGTTGCCATGGACGCCGGTCTGTGTACCGGCGGTTGAGATGACCATCCCAAGAGCTCCCTTGCCCTCGGCACCAGGTGGGCCGCAGGGCCAGGGTGTGCCCGCGACCCCCGCGTTAATGAGCGTTAACTCGTGCCGCCCAGGTTAACGGGCGATAACCGGACTGTCTACGATGGGCAGCATGCCGAACGTCCCAGCCACCTCAGCGCTCCCACGCCGTGACCAGATCCGCAAGGAGGCTGCCCGGCTGTTCGCCGCCCGGGGTTTCCTGGGGGTGGGCGTGGACGAGATCGGCAAAGCGGTCGGTATCAGCGGGCCGGGGCTCTACCGGCACTTCGCCGGCAAGGACGCGATGCTCGCCGACCTCCTGATCGGCATCAGCGAGCGCCTCCTGGAGGAGGGCCGCAGGCGTGCCGGCGGCGGTGCGGGTGGCGAGATCGATGCCGACGGCAGCGGCAATGGCAATGGCAATGGCAATGGCAATGGCAATGGCAATGGCAACGGCGATGGCAGCGGCAGCGAAGGCGCGGCCGCCGCGTTGGACGCGCTGATCGGCGGACACGTCGAGTTCGCGCTCGACGACCGCGACCTGATCACCCTGCACGACCGTGAGCTGCTGAACCTCAAGGAGGAGGACCGCCGGACGGTCCGCCGACTCCAGCGCGGCTACGTCGAACTCTGGGTGGACGTGGTCCGGCGGGCCTACCCGCCGCTGGCCGATCCCGGCGCCGAGCCGGTCGCGCGGGCAGCCGTGCACGCCGTTTTCGGCCTGATCAACTCGACCCCGCACAGCCTTGGCCCGAACCTCGCCCAGGGTGAGCGGGTCGGCCTCCAGCGCGATGACATGGCCTCCCTGCTGCGCCGGCTGGCGCACGGCGCCTTCTCGGCGGCGGCCGACGCCGCGGCGTCCGCCCGGGGCTGAACCCGGGCCCGGGTTCAGCCCGTTCGGGGCGCGCCGGTCCGGTGTGCACCTGCCCGGTGCACGCCCGTCCGATGTGCACACGCCCCGGTGTGTACGCCCGCGCCCGAGTGCCCACGCGTAGCGGCCTCGGCGCGCGGGTCGGGTCCAGGTGCGGCCTAGGCCCAAAGGGGGTGGCCCACTGCCTCGGAGGGCGGTGGGCGGTCGGCCTGCCGTCGTCCATGCTGGTAGCAGACGGCCGGGCGAGGTCCGGCCGGGAATCACCGCAGGTTGCGGGCTGTTGGCGGGTCAAGCGGGTCGGACACGTCGGCCTGCTCTGGCCTGAAACCCCATGGCGGCCACCCCACGGAATGGTTAGCATCCCTAAATATGCCTGAGACTCACGGATCTACGGTGGAGCTTTCCCCGGGCGGCACCCGAGCCGGTAACCGAGCTGGTACCCGGGGCACGCGGGGCAAGCAGGGCGGCACCGACGCGCCGGGTGACCGCACGCCCGGCCATGACACCCCGGGCGGCGGGAAGGACGCGTCGAGCGCGACACCGGCCCCCGGCGGTTCGGGCCACCCCGGCGGTTCGGGTTGGCTGCGGCGGCTGGTCGGCTACTGCTGGCGGTCGCGGCGCAGCGTCCTGCTGGCCTTCGGGGCCTCACTGGTCGGCATGGCCGTCACCTCGCTGGTGCCCCTGGCCACCAAGGTGATCATCGACGACGTCATCACCCGGCACACCCGCTCGCTGGCGCCCTGGGCCGTCGCGCTGCTGCTGGCCGCCGTCCTGGTGTTCGCCTGCACCCAGGTGCGCCGCTACTACGGCGGACGGCTCGCCCTCGACGTCCAGCACGACATGCGCAGCGACCTCTTCCGCTCGCTCGGGCGGCTCGACGGCCACCGGCAGGACCGACTGGACACCGGGCAGGTGGTCGGCCGTGCCACGTCCGACCTCCAGCTGATCAACGGCCTGCTCTCGATGCTGCCGATGATGACCGGCTACCTGCTGATGTTCGTCATGTCGCTGGCCGTGATGATCTGGCTCTCGCCGCCGCTCACCCTGATCGCCCTGGTGATGGGCCCGGCACTCTGGTGGATCTCGGTACTCAGCCGCAAGCGGCTGTTCCCCGCCACCTGGGCCGCCCAGCAGGAGGCGGCGGCCGTCGCGGGCGTCGTCGACGGAGCGGTCGGCGGCGTGCGGGTGGTCAAGGGCTTCGGCCAGGAGGCCCAGGAGCTGGACAAGCTGGAGACCGCCTCCCGCAACCTCTTCGCGGCCCGGCTGCGCTCCATCCGGCTCAACAGCCGTTACAACCCGGCGATGCAGGCGATCCCGGCGATCGCCCAGGTCGCCGTGCTGGCCTTCGGCGGCTGGCTGGCGGTCGACGGCCGGGTCTCGCTCGGCACCTTCGTCGCCTTCTCCACCTACGTGGCGCAGATGACCGGGCCGGTGCGGATGCTGACCATGGTCATCACGGTCGGGCAGCAGGCCAGGGCCGGGGTGGAGCGGGTGCTCCAGCTGATCGACGAACGCCCGCTGGTGCAGGAGCGTCCGGATGCGGTCGGCCTCGACCTGACCCGGGACGTCACCGACCCCGAGCACCCCGCCGAACCGCACCGCGCCGCGCCGCACCCCGCCCCGCCGCACGCCGCGAGGCCGCACCTCGCGAGGCCGCACTCTGCCAAGGGGCCCGCGGAGCGGGAGCCGGTCGGCCCGCGCACACCCGACGTGGCGCTGGAGTTCGACCGGGTCGAGTTCCGCTACGACTCCGACCACCCGGCGCCCGTCCTGCACGGGCTCAGCCTGAAACTCGCCCCCGGCGAGACGCTGGCCCTGGTCGGCGCGTCCGGTTCCGGCAAGTCGACGGTGGCGCAGCTGGTCCCCCGGTTCTACGATCCGGCGGCAGGCACGGTCCGCCTCTACGGCCACGACCTGCGTGATCTCACCCTCGACTCGGTCCGGGCGGCGGTCGGTATCGTCCCCGAGGAGAGCTTCCTGTTCTCCGAGACGGTCCGCACCAACATCGCGTACGGTCGGCCGGACGCCACCGACGAGCAGATCGTGGCCGCCGCCCGGGCGGCGCAGGCGGACGAGTTCGTCCGGCGGCTGCCCGACGGTTACGAGACCAAGGTCGGCGAGCAGGGCCTCACCCTCTCGGGCGGCCAGCGCCAGCGCATCGCCCTGGCCCGGGCGATCCTCACCGATCCGCGCATCCTGCTGCTGGACGACGCCACCTCGGCGGTCGATCCGCAGATCGAGGCGGAGATCCACGACGCCCTGCGCTCGGTCATGCGCGGCCGCACGACCCTGCTGATCGCCCACCGCCGCTCCACCCTCCAGCTCGCCGACCGGATCGCCGTCCTGGACCGCGGCCGACTGGTGGACCTCGGCACGCACGAGGAACTCGACGCCCGATGTCCCAGGTACCGGGCGCTGATCTCCGACCCCGAGGCCGGCCGGACCACGCCGCCGGCCATCTCCGAACGCCCGGCGGCACCAGAGGCGCCCGGAGCACCTGAGGGCCTCGAAACCCCCGAAGCCACCGCCCCGGCCGCAGGCACACAGACCGCCCCGGCCGGCCCAGCCCCTGCTCCGGTCCAGACCCCCGCCACCCCCGCCCTGGCCAAGGCGGCCCGCAGTGCCTCGCCCGATCTCCTCGCCAAGGTCGCGGCCCTCCCGCCGGCCACCGACACCCCGGCGATCTCCCGCGCCGAGGCCGAGGCCGGTGACCCCGACTTCACCCTCCGCCGGATGCTGCGCCCCTTCCGCCGTCCACTCGCCCTCGCCCTGTTCCTGGTCGCCCTGGACGCGGCCGCCGGGCTGGTGCTGCCGATCCTGATCCGGCACGGCATCGACGAAGGCGTCAGCCGGGCCATGATGTCCGGCGTGGCCGTCGCCGCCCTCGCCGCGCTGGTGATCGTCCTGCTGGACTGGCTGGTGCAGAGCGCCGAGAGCCAGGTCAGCGGTCGCACCGGCGAGCGGGTTCTCTACAGCCTCCGGCTCAAGATCTTCGCCCACCTCAACCGGCTGGGCCTGGACTACTACGAGCGCGAGCTGTCCGGCCGGATCATGACCCGGATGACCACCGACCTGGACTCGCTCACCTCGTTCCTGCAGACCGGGGTGGTCACGGCGGTGGTCAGTCTGCTGACCTTCGCCGGTATCTTCGCCGCGCTGCTGATCATCGACCCGGGGCTGGCCCTGGTGGTGTTCGCCGTGCTGCCGCTGCTGGTGGTGGCGACGCTGGTGTTCCGCAAGAAGTCCAAGGCCCAGTACGAGATCTCCCGGGACCTGATCAGCACGGTCAACGCGGATCTCCAGGAGAACGTCGCCGGGATGCGGATCGTCCAGGCCTTCCGCCGCCTGGACGCCAACACCGACCGCTTCGTCGCCCGGGGCTCCGCCTACCGTGAGGCCAGGGTCCGGGCCCAGCTGTACATATCGCTGTACTTCCCGTTCGTGCAGTTCCTCTCCAGCGTCGCCGCGGCGCTGGTGCTGATCGTGGGTGCGTCGCGGGTCGACTCGGGCACCCTCACGGTGGGTGCGCTGGTCGCCTACCTGCTCTACATCGACCTGTTCTTCGCGCCGGTCAACCAGCTCTCACAGGTCTTCGACGGCTACCAGCAGGCGGCCGTCGGTCTGGGCCGGATCCGCGAACTGCTGCGCACCCCGACCACCACCGCCGAGGCCGCCGACCCGGTACCGGTCACCGGCGGGCTCCGCGGCGATATCGACTTCGAGGGCGTCGGCTTCGCCTACAACGGTGGTGCGGCCGGCTCCCCCGAGGTGCTCTCCGGCGTGGACCTGCACATACCCGCCGGTCAGACGGTGGCGCTGGTCGGCGAGACGGGCGCCGGCAAGTCGACGCTGGTCAAGCTGGTCGCCCGGTTCTACGACGCGACGGCGGGCACCGTCCGGGTGGACGGCGTCGACCTCACCCGGTACGACCTCGCGCAGTACCGCCACCGGCTCGGCGTCGTGCCGCAGGAGGCGTACCTGTTCGCCGGTACGGTGCGCGAGGCGATCGCGTACGGCCGGCCCGCGGCCTCGGCGGCCGAGGTGGAGGCGGCGGCCAGGGCGGTCGGCGCGCACGACATGATCGTCCGGTTGCCGGGCGGCTACGACCACGAGGTCGCCGGTCGGGGGCGGAACCTCTCGGCGGGCCAGCGCCAGCTGATCGCGCTGGCCCGGGCCGAGCTGGTCGATCCGGACATCCTGCTCCTGGACGAGGCCACCGCGGCACTCGACCTGGCCACTGAGGCGGCGGTCAACCACGCTGCGGACCGGCTCAGCGGTGGTCGTACGACCCTGGTCATCGCCCATCGCCTCACCACCGCCGAACGCGCCGACCGGGTCGTCGTCCTGGACCACGGCAGGGTGGTCGAGGACGGTACGCACAGCGAACTGCTGGCCCGGGGCGGCGTGTACGCACGGCTCTGGCAGGCGTTCATCGCCGACGGTCACCCGGCGCCCGAGGCCGGCCCCGGAGCGGTGGCCGAACCCGTGGTCGGGTAGGCCCGGGCCCGGGTAGGCCGCCCTGACCGGGCCCCGGCCGGGCGTGATCGGCGGAAGCCGGAACAGCCCTCCCGGGCCCGTTCGCAAGCCCGGTCCGGGCCGGGGAAACGACGGCGCCGCAGGAAGCACGTGGCGACCGGGCGGCCTCAGGCGGCGATCAGCGAGGCCAGCAGCCCGGACGCGTCGATCCCGCGCGGCAGGTCGCTCACCTGCCCGTCGCCGACCTCGACCACCCGCCAGCCGGAGCCGTCGGCCCGGCCGGCGAGGTCGGTGGTGACGAAGCGGCAGCCGAGTGCCCGTACCAGCGGCCGCACCCCGGTGAGATCCGGTTCGACGGGGTGGTCCGGCGCGTCCGGGTGCGGTCCGACCAGCACGGGTTCGCCGTCCAGCCACCAGACCCGGGCCTCGACCGCCCGCCGCTCCCCGTTGTCCCCGCCCGCGCCTCCGGCCCGCTCGAACTCCTCGTACCGCCGCAGCACCACCCCGCCGGCCAGGAACTCGCCCTGGAGTTCGACGAAACGCGCCACCACCCGTCCGACGGCCGGCAGGTCCGCCAGATCGGGGATGTAACAGGCCTCGTCCCACTCGTGCTTGCGGGATTTCACATAGTCCTTGACGATGGCCGGGCCGCTCCCGCCGAGCCGTTCGACGGCGGCCGCCAGCTCCGCGGGCCCCGGTGCCGGAACCCCGCCCGCCGCGGCCGCCGTCGGAACCGGCACCGGGATCCAGACACTCGGCGGTGTGGCCCCCTCGAACACTCCGTACCAGCCGGGCAGTTCGTGCGCCATGGCGTAACCGGCCGCGCTGGTCAGCAGGTTGGCGCCACGGCCGCCCAACTCCCGGGCGAGGGACGTGTAGTGGGCGGAGGGGACCATCCACCCCCGGTACCAGAGCGGTCCGCAGCCCCGGGGCACCCGCCGAACCGCCTCCCCGAGGTTCCCGGCGAGCAGCGCGTCAAGGTCGACGAGGTGGTGCTTGCCGCCCAACTCCCTGAGCAACCGGGCCTCCCGGACGAAGTGCGGGTCGGGTCGGAGCGGGTTGAGCGGGTCGGCCGGGAAGAGGACCGCGGGTACGCGCATGGGCGCCAGGGTAAGGCCACCATCCGTCGGAGACACCGTGTCCCGCCAACGCCGCCTCCCGCCGCGGCCGATGTCCTCCCGGTCGGCAGCGCGGCCCGGGCAATCCGCTCGACGCCCCCGGTCCGCGCTGGGAGAGTGACCCGATGCGAAATCTGCTGCGACACCCGAAGCGGGCCCCGAAGCGGATCCCGAGGCAGGCGGCCAGGACGGTGGTGCTGGACGGGAACGGCTCGGTCTTCCTGCTCCGCTCCGACAACGTCGAGGTCGGCGTGCACTGGACGATGCCGGGCGGCGGTCTGGAGGCGGGGGAGACCCCGTGGACCGGCGCGCGCCGGGAGCTCTGGGAGGAGACCGGCTGGACCGATCTCGAACCCGGCCCGCTGCTCTGCACCTGGGAGCACGACTTCACCTGGCACGGCACGCCCGTTCGCCAGCACGAGCACATCTACCTCACCAGCGGGCCGCACCGGGGCCCGGTCGGCGACGTGAGCGCGGTGCACGCCACCGACAAGATCCTCGACGGGCGCTGGTGGACCCCGGCCGACCTCGCCGACGAGCACGCCGACGCCCTCTGGCCGCCCCGGCTTCCGGAGCTGCTGTCGGCGGTCCGGGAGAGCTGGATCACCGGCCGGCGCGCACCGGTCTCCGTCGACCTCGGCTACATCCCGAACGGCCCGACGCCGTAGCGGGCCGGGCGTCGTAGCGAGCCCGACGTCGCAGTGGGCCCGGCGCGTTCCGGTGCGGTGTTACCGCCCGCCGCGCCGGCCCGGCCCGGAGCCGGCGCGCCAGTCGTGCAGGTCGAGCTCCCGGTCGTGCAGCGCGCCGGGGCTGATCAGCACCGACAGCCGGGCGTCGGCCAGCTCGTCGTAGCCGAGGCCGGTGGTGGTCAGCAGCTGTTCGGTCGGTACCGAGACGGCGATGGCGGGCCGCCAGTCGGGCAGCACGACCAGGCAGGTGCCGGGACCGATCCTGATCAGGTCAGCGGTCACCCGGACCGGCTGCCGCTCCTCAGGACGGCCGACGGCCTCGGGGAGGTTCGGGGTACCGCCGATCAGGATGCCGAGCGGTGTCTCGACACCGGGCCCGGCATCGGCCACCCGGGCGGCCCCGCCACCGGGCGGATCGGCGGCAGCGGGAACGGCCTCGGCCGCCACCGCCTTCCCGTGCGCGGCCTCCGTCATGGCGGCCTCCGCCCGGGGATGCATCCGGCGCAGCCGCCGGGAGGGTGCGGGACGCCTGGACAGGGCGGTGCGCAACTCCTCCTGGGCGGCCCGCAGCACCGGGACGGCCCGTTCGGAGGCCGGCTCCGCCGGGCGCTGGAGCCGGACGAAGCCCTCGTCACGGTCACCGGCGCCGAGGGCGGCGCCACCCTCGGCCAGCAGCGCATGGACCTCCGCGACGGGCCGTCGGCAGGCGGCGGCGAGCTCGGAGAGCGACCGCCCCTGCGCGTACGCCGACCGCAGCCGCTCGGCCAGGCCCGCGCGGAGCCGGGCGGCCGTCTGGTCGCCCTCGCCACCCGCACCGGAACCACCCGTACCGGTGCCGCCGGCACCCGAGCCGCCGGCACCATGACCCGCACCGGCACCCGCACCGCCTCGCGGCCGCGGCACCGAGCCGTCGCGCCCGGCGCCCAGCGCGCCGCCGCTTGCCCCAGCCGCACCCGTCGCGCCGGTCCCGGCGGCCGCCCCCGGGTCGGCGGCCGACACGATGGAGCAGCGTCCGGCGGCGGGCACGGCCGAGGACCGCTCCCCGTCCGCGGGCTCGCGCTCGGGCAGACCGCGCGGAAGCACATCAGGCGCGGGCAGGCCGGATGAAGTCGGGTCGGTTGCGGTCTGGTCGAGCGTGGTCATCGGCACGAGCCCTTCGGGGTACGGTCCCGACGATCCTCCCGCACCCCGGGACCAGCTCCAAGCGCCCGTGTTCCGGTTGTGTGCGACGCCACCGTGCCGCCCGCCCCTTCCGTCCCGTCCGTCACCTCGGAGCGGTGGAAATCAGGCGCCGGGCGCGACGAAGCCCTTGAGGTCGGCCAGCACCGCGTTGGCCGCGGTGACGCCGAGCCCGAGGAACCACGTCTCGTCCGAGACCGGCCGCGCCTGGCCGGACTTGACCGCGCCGAGGGTCTTCCAGAGCGCGCCGCCGAGCACCGCGTCCTGGTTGGTGGAGCTGGGCGAGCCGTAGACGCCGTAGAAGATCCAGTCGGCGTCGGCCTGGTCGATCTGCTCGGGGCTGATCTCGACCGCAAGCTCCTTGACCTGCTCGATCCGGGGCTGCGGCAGCGGCACGTCGGTGAGGATGGTGCCGATGAAGGACAGCTCCGCGTACAGCCGGGTCCTGCCCGGCATGAAGCGCAGCGGCGTGATGGTGGGCCGCTTGTCGCCGAGCTCGGCACCGATCGCGGTGGCCGCGCTCCGGTACGCGTCGAGCTGCGCCCCGGCCTCCGCCTCCAGGCCGAACGGGCTCGCGTTGAGCTGGAAGTTCTGCTTCCACGGGTAGCCGGGGCGCAGCGAGAAGACGGTCGGCGCGATCTTGGAGAGCTGGGCGTACTGGTCCTGGGCGCGCAGCTGGCTGCCGAGGATCAGGTCGGGCTTGAGCGCGGCGATGGCCTCCAGGTTGAGGCTGTTGATGGTGCCGACGCCGGCCGGGTTGCCGGCCGTGTCCTTGAGGTAGGACGGCATGGTCTTGGAGCCGTCGGTGTGGACGACGCCGACCGGCTGGATACCCAGCGAGACCACGTTGTCGAGCTCACCGGTGTCCAGCACCACGACCCGGACGGGCTTGGCCGGGATGACGGTCTCGCCCATGGCGTGCTTGATGGTGCGCGGGTAGACGCCGGGCGCGGCGTCGGTGCCGAAGCCCTTCATCTTCTCGATCACGCCGGTGTAGTCGTCGCCGCCCTGCTTGACCGACTTCTGGTTCGGCGACGAGCCGGACGAGGCCTGCGTCGAGCCTCCCGGTCCGGCCGGTCCGCCGGACCCGCCGCAGGCGCTGAGCAGCCCGCCGAGACCGAGGACGGCACCGCCGGTGAGGCCCGCGGCGAGGAACCTCCGCCGGGAGGGGGTGCGGCCGGCCGGGGGCCGGTCGGCGGAGGTCCGGCTGACGAGGGTCAGGTCGGCGGGGTGGGGGGCCACGCGACGCTCCTTCGCGATCGGGGTTAGGTGAGGCAAACCTATCCCAGCTGTGCGAAAGGGGTGGAAGGGTCGCTTTCGGCCGAGGGGTAAAACGTCTCAAAGCATGACATAAGGAATAAATCAACTTGACGCCAACCCTTCGAAACAAAGGTACACCGGTTAACAAGCCGTTAATACATCGCCTATCGTTCCCGCGATGCGAAGGAATCGAAGTGAGTGGCTTAGATCACCAGGGGTTGGCCTACACAACCTTCACTGCTCCCACCTAGGGTGCGCTGGTGTTTGATCAGCAGCTCTCAGAGCACGGAAGCAGCGGACGGGCAACGGCGCCCGTCGCTCCGCAGGGTGCCCCGGTCAGTGGCACCAGTGGTGGCGTTCCCGAGCAGGGTGCGGCGGGGGCAACGGGGGACAAGGGTCTACAGGGCAACTCGGTCGGCCTGTTGGGCAGCGTGGTCCTGGGCGTCTCCACAGTCGCCCCGGTCTACTGCCTGACCGCGACACTGGGGCCGACCGTCACGGCCGTCGGCGTGCAGATGCCTGCGGTCTTCCTGGCCGGCTTCCTGCCGATGCTGCTGGTCGCGTTCGCGTACAAGGAGCTCAACAAGGACTTCCCGGACTGCGGCACGTCCTTCACCTGGACGGTCAAGGCCTTCGGCCCCCGGATCGGCTGGATGGCGGGCTGGGGCCTGACGGTCGCCACCATCATCGTGCTCTCCAACCTGGCCGGGGTGGCGACCAACTTCCTCTACCTGATGCTCGGCGAGATGACCGGCAGCAGTTGGGTGACGGAGCTGGACCAGAACAAGGCCGTCCATCTGCTCACGGTGGTCCTGCTGATCGCCGGCGCCACCGCGATGAGCTACCGGGGCATGACGGCCACCAAGTGGTTCCAGTACAGCCTGGTCGGCCTCCAACTCGCGGTGCTGCTGCTCTTCTCCGGCATCGCCATCAGCAAGGCCGTCTCCGGCGACCTGCCGCACTCGATCGGCTTCTCGGCGTCCTGGCTCAACCCGCTCCAGGTGAGCTCGTTCAGCGCCTTCACCGCCGGCCTGTCGCTCTCGATCTTCATGTACTGGGGCTGGGACACCTGCCTCACCATGAACGAGGAGACCCTCGGCAGTGCCAAGACCCCGGGCCGGGCCGCGATGATCTCCATGGTCACGCTGGTCGGCTCGTACCTGCTGGTCGCGATCGCCGCCCAGATGTTCGCGGGCGTCGGCACCACCGGCACCGGCCTGGGCAACCCTGCCACCGCCGACAACGTCTTCTCCGCGCTGGCCCGGTCGGTGCTCGGCTCGCCGTGGAGCATCCTGCTCTTCCTGGCGGTCGTCGCCAGCGCCGCCGCCAGCCTGCAGACCACCTTCATCCCGGTGGCCCGCACCCTGCTCGCGATGAGCGCCTACCGGGCCGTGCCGCCGCGCTTCGGCGCGGTCCACCCGCGCTTCCGCACCCCCGGCTACGCCACCGTGGCGGCCGGCATCGCCACCGCCGTCTTCTACGTCGGCATGAGCCTGATCAGCGAGAACGTCGTTCAGGACACCATCCTGGCCCTCGGTCTGATGATCTGCTTCTACTACGCGCTGACCGCCTTCGCCTGTGTCTGGTACTTCCGCGGCTCGCTCCGCGGCAGCCTGCGCGACCTGCTGGTCAAGGGCGTCGCCCCGCTCCTCGGCGGTGCACTGCTCAGCGCGGTCTTCGTGCAGACCCTCACCGACGCGTGGAACCCGGACTACGGCAGCGGAGCCGTCTTCGGCATCGGCTCGGTGTTCGTCATCGGCGTCGGCATCCTGCTGCTCGGCGCCGTCCTGATGACCTGGTACGGCAAGCTGCGGCCGGAGTTCTTCCGCGGCGAGACGCTGCGCAAGGACACCCCCGCGCTGATCGTGGAGGACTGACGCTATCCTCGGGAGCATGAAGAGCTTCGCGGGTCTGTGCTGGTGGCCGTCCTAGGACGGCCACCAGCACACACCTGACCAGGGCCGTCCGGGATGGACGGCCCTGCCGCGTTTCCCGCGGGACGGGCCCGCACCCCGGACGGCCACCACCACCGCCGCACCGAGGAGCCACCGCATGACCGTCACCGGTCCCGCCGCCGAACGCCCCGCCGACCCCGCCGACCGCCCTGCCGAAGGCCCCGGCACCGACCTCGCCGAGCAGGTGCGCCGCGACCCGGCCGCCCACCGCGTCCTCACCGGGGACCGGCCGACCGGCCCACTCCACCTCGGCCACTACTTCGGCACCCTGCAGAACCGGGTCCGTCTCCAGCGCCTCGGCGTCGAGATGTTCGTCGTGGTCGCCGACTACCAGGTCATCACCGACCGCGACATCGCCGACCGGCTCGCCGAGCACTCCGAGAACCTCGTCCTCGACTACCTCGCCGCCGGCCTCGACCCCGACCGCGCCACGATCTTCGCCCACAGCGCCGTGCCGGCCCTCAACCAGCTGCTGCTGCCCTTCCTCAGCCTGGTCAGCGTCGCCGAACTCGGCCGCAACCCCACCGTCAAGGACGAGATCGCCCACTCCAGCCAGGCCGCCGTGAACGGCCTGATGTTCACCTATCCCGTCCACCAGGCCGCCGACATCCTCTTCTGCAAGGCGAACCTCGTCCCCGTCGGCCAGGACCAGCTGCCCCACCTCGAAGTCGCCCGCACCGTCGCCCGCCGCTTCAACGAGCGCTACCCGCACCCGGACGGCACCGGCGTCTTCCCCCGCCCCGAGGCCCTGCTCTCCGCCGCCCCGCTGCTGCTCGGCACCGACGGAGGCAAGATGAGCAAGAGCCGCGGCAACGCCGTCTCGCTCTCCGCCGACGAGGACACCACCGCCCGCCTGATCCGGGGCGCCAGGACCGACACCGAACGCCGGATCAGCTACGACCCGGCCGGCCGCCCCGAGGTCTCCAGCCTCGTCCTGCTCGCCGCGCTCTGCCAGGACCGGGCCCCGGAGCAGATCGCCGAGGAGCTCGGCGACGGCGGCGGCGCCGCGCTCAAGCGCACGGTGACCGAGTCCGTCAACGAGTACCTCCGCCCGATCCGCGCCCGCCGCACCGAGTTCGCCGCCGACCGCGGCTACATCCGGCAGGTGCTGCGAGACGGCGCCGAGCGGGCCAACGCCGTCGCCGACGCCACGCTCGCCGAGGTCAGGGCCGTGATGGGGTCAGTCTGAAGGCAGCGGGGCATACCTTCTCCGGGCCGTCCGCGGGACGGCCCGGAGACCGCCTCCGCTCCGCGCACCACCCAGCACCCCCCGCACACCTTCCCGGAAGGAACCCGGCCATGGACCAGCACCCGACCACGCCCGGCCGAGGGCTGACCCGCCCGCCGCACCTCCGCCCCGGGGACCACGTCGTCGTGGTCGCCCCCAGCAGCCCGATCGACCCGCAGCGGCTCACCGCCGGATGCGCGATCCTGCGCTCCTGGGGGCTGAGGGTCACCGTCGCCCCGCACGTCCTCGACACCCATCCCGTCCTCGGCCACCTCGCCGGTACCGATGCCGACCGGGCCGCCGACCTCCAGGCCGCCTGGCTCGACCCCACGGTCGACGCCGTCATCTGCGCCCGGGGCGGCTACGGAGTCCACCGCATGGTCGACCTGCTCGACTGGCGGGCCATGCGGGCCGTACCGCCCAAGCCGCTGGTCGGGTTCAGCGACGCCACCTCCCTGCACGAGGCCTTCGCCCAGCGGCTCGGCATCGCCACCCTGTACGGCCCGATGGGCGCGGCCGCCTCCTTCACCACCGACGGCCCCACCGCCGAACACCTGCGCCGGACCCTCTTCGAACCCACGGCCACCACCGTGCTCACCTCGTCCACCGCGACCGCCCTCGTCCCGGGCCGCGCCCGAGGCATCACGGCGGGCGGCTGCGCCTCCGTCCTCGCCGCCGAACGCGGCACCCCCGCCGCCCGCCCGTCCTTCGCCGGCTGCGTCCTGGTCCTGGAGGACGTCAACGAGCAGCCCTACCAACTCGACCGGATCCTCACCCAGCTGCTCCGCTCCGGCGCACTCGACGGAGTCACCGGCATCGCCCTCGGCTCCTGGGACGGCTGCGGACGGCCGGAACGGGTCAAGGCCGTCATGCTCGACCGCCTCGGCCCGCTCGGGATACCCGTGCTCTGGGAGCTGGGCTTCGGCCACAGCCCGTCCACCCTGACCGTCCCGCTCGGCGTCCCGGCCCTGCTCGACGCCGACTCCGGCACCCTCACCCTGGAACTGCCCGCCCTCGACGCACGGTGAGAACGGGCGGAAACGGTGAGTAGGGTGCGCCCATGAACGAGGACAGCCTCACCACCCTCGCCCTCGGTTTCCTTCGGGGTCCGGGCAGCAGCGCTCGTACGATCCTCGGACTGGCCGGCCCGCCCGGTGCCGGCAAGTCCACCCTCGCCCGGTATCTGATCGCCGAGGTCGAACGTGTCGAGGGCCCCGGCAGCGCCGCCTACCTTCCGCTCGACGGCTTCCACCTCTCCGCCGCCCAGCTCGACCGGCTCGGCCTGAGCCACCGCAAGGGCGCGCCCGCCACCTTCGACGCCCACGGCTACGTCGCGCTGCTTCGCCGGGTCGCCGCCGAGCGCTTCCAGGACATCTACGTCCCCGACTTCGACCGGGACCTCGACGAACCGGTGGCCGCCCGCCACGTCGTCCCGCCGCACGCGCGCCTCGTCATCACCGAGGGCAACTACCTCGCCGCCACCGAGCACCCCTGGCCCGAGGCCCGGCGGCTGCTCCGCGAGCTCTGGTACGTGGACACCGACGACGCCGTCCGCGAGCAGCGTCTGCTCGGCCGCCACCGCGCCGGTGGCCGGGACGAGGCCGTGGCCCGGCACTGGGTCACCAGCAACGACCACCCCAACGGCGAGTACGTGAAGGCCGGCCGCGCGCTCTGCACCCGGATCGTCCAAGGCGCCGATTTGCCTGTCGCCCCGGATGGGCGTAGTGTTCTCTAGTCGCTCGACAGGGAGCACCGGACACGCATCGGCGCGGACGGTCCCGGGGCGGCCAATCCACGAAACACCACTTC
>NZ_JBFBIL010000011.1:0-166872 GCF_040685575.1 Kitasatospora sp. NPDC088351
TTCACCAAGAAGCAGTAGCCGACCGAACCCCCGCAGCCAGCAGCCCTCTCCCCAACCTCAACTCGAAACGGACATCAACTCTCGAACCGCCCTCTGAACAAGAAGACCGGGGGGTCGACGGACGCCAGCCTCCTGGGGGCGTGGGAGACGGGACGCAAGCGGACCGGCCTGAAGAATCGACGGGGCCTGTGCGAGCTCTACGAGCTGTCGGCGGACATCCTGTTCGCGCACCAGGACGACCGGGAGGCGGCCAGTGCCCTCGACGAGAGTGGCACCACGGAGGTCACCCGGCTCCTGACCCGCTACAGCGACCTGATCGAGGCGATGGTCGAGGTGGCGTCCGGGGCCCGTGAGCAGTTGGTGGTGACCGGCAGCCGTAGTCGGGAGCAGCCGTACCTGACCGCGATCGAGTCGGCGGTGGAGCAGCGTCCGGACCTCGTGCACTACCGGGTGCTGTACGGGCCGCCGAGGCACGCCGCGCTGGCGGTGCACCTGCTGCGGCTGCTGGAGCTGCGTGACCCGCGGGAGAGGCGCAACGGGGTACGCACCCTGCAGATCGGTCTGGTGGAGCCGCCGGACGCGATGGAGAGGTTCTTCGTGGCCTCGGAGTCGGCGGCGGTCGTGCCGATGCCGTCCTTCCACGGTGCGGACGGGTTCGACTGCGGCATCCTGCTGGGACGCGAAGCCGCGTCGGGCCTGGTCCAGCACGGACGGGAGGCGTGCGCCTCGGCACGGCCGCTGGAGACGATGGACGCTGTGCGTGCCCTGGCGGTGCGCCCCGGCGGAACGACGCTGCAAGGGGAGAGATGACGGACGACGGACTGGTGGCACGGGCCGCCGAGCAGACGGCCTCGGTCACGGCGTTGGCGCAGGAGCTGATCCGGCTGCCCAGCCGGGCGGGCGTGGACGACTACGGTCCCGTGCTCGCGGTTCTGGAGCGCTGGCTGGGCGCGCGTGACCTGCCGCACCGCCGCCTTCACGATGAACGGGGCGATCTGGTGGGCCTGCTTGTGGAGATCGAAGGCGGGCGGCCTGGACGGTGGTGGGTCCTCGACGCGTGCGTGGATACCGCTTCGTTCGGCGACGAGGACGCCTGGAGCTTCGCGCCGACGTCCGGTGAGATCCGTGATGGTTTCCTGCTTGGTAGGGGATCGGCCGACTCCAAGCTGCCGGCCGCCGTGTTCTGCCACATCGCCGCCGATCTGCAGGCCCGGGCCGCCGACTTGCACGGTGGACTCGCCGTGCTGCTGGACGTTGACGAGCACACCGGCGGCTTCGGTGGAGCCCGGGCCTATCTCGCAGACCCGCGGGCCGTCCGCCCGGCCGGCGTGATGATCGGCTACCCGGGCATGGAGGAGGTCGTCGTCGGTGGCCGCGGCCTGTGGCGGGCCCGGATCACCGTGCACGCCCCCTCCGGGCACTCCGGCTCCAGCCGCACCGTCGTCGGCGCGGTTTCCCGCGCCGCGCGCCTGGTCCAGCTCCTCGACGACGCCGAGCTGCCCCCTGGTCCGCTCGGCGGCGTCGGCTTCCCGCTCCGCCCGAAGCTGACCGTCACCGCGATCGAGGGAGGTCAAGGCTTCAGTGTCAGCCCCGACCGCTGCGACCTGAACGTCGACATCCGCACCACACCCGCCTTCGACGGCACGGACGCAGAGTCCCTGGTGCGCAAGGCCTGCGCCGAACTCGATGCCGCGTTCCCGGTCCCCGAACCCACCCAGGTCACCACCATCGCCTGCTGGCCTCCCTTCCAGCTGCGCCCCGACGAGGAGCCCGCAGCGGCGCTGTTGCAGGCGGCCCGCGCGGTCGGCCTACAGGTGCGGCCCAAGGTGGCGGGCCCGTCGAACATCGGCAACCTCCTCGCCGGTGAGGGAATCCCGGCGACGGCAGGGTTCGGTCTCCCGTACATCGGGCTGCACGGAACCGACGAGCGGGCGCACCTTGCCGAGCTCCCGCTTGTCCACGCCGCCTACCACCGCGCCGTCCTGGCACTCCTGAGCGCCTCCTGACCTGCCTACCTCCCACTTCCGTACCGGATTCGTCCGAACGGGAGTCCCGGAAAGTCCCCAACTTCTTCTCTGGTAAGGCGAATCCGCCTGCGATGTGATGAGGGAGTCCGAGAAGCCGTCCGGTGGATGAGCGTCGAGCGGTCCTCGGACTGACCCCGTGCGCCGAGTGGCGATGACGCCGACCGTTGCAGGATTCATCCCTGACTGACAGTCACGATGCCTAGGCTCAGGGTGCGTTTTTGGGGGTGGGTCTGAGCAGTGGCCGATCCGGGCCGTTGGCGGCGGGCCAGCCATGCGGTACGACAGGAAGAAGGGTTCTCCATGACCGATGTGACCGTTGATCCGGATCACGCAATGAAGCTGCGTGAACAGGCCGTCGATGCCCTCATCGCGGATGGAACGATCACCTCGCCTCAGGTCGAGGTGGTGCTGCGGAAGGTGCCCCGGCACCTCTTCGTGCCTGAAGCGAGCCTGGAACAGGCATACAGCCCGTACAACGCCGTGATCACCAAGCGCGACAAATACGGCATTGACATGAGTTCGGTGTCCGCGCCACAGATCCAGGCGATGATGCTTCAGCAGGCGGAGATCGGCCCCGGCATGAAGGTGGTCGAGGTCGGAAGTGGTGGGCTGAACGCCGCCTACCTGGCCGAGCTGGTCGGCGAGGCCGGCGAGGTCGTCTCCGTGGACATCGACCCGGAGGTGGTCGCCCGCGCCAGGCATCTGCTCGCTGCGAACGGCTATCCGCAGGTGAAGGTGGTCCTTGGCGACGCCGACGAAGGCTTCCGGGCGCACCTGTCGTCCGAGGCGGACGCCATCCTGGTCACCGCCGGCGCGTGGGACATCTCCTGGGCATGGTTCGAGCAACTGGCGGAGGGCGGAAGGCTGGTGGTGCCGCTGCGGATGCGGGGCCTGACCCGGTCGGTGGCGCTCAGGAGGGTCGGCGGCCATCTGGTCAGCTCCTCCGCGCTGATCTGCGGCTTCGTGCCGATGCAAGGCGTCGCAGCGCACCAGGAGCGGTTGCTGCTGGTGCGTGGCACGGACGAGATCGGGCTCCGGTTCGACGACGGCCTGCCCGCAGACCCGAGCCTGCTCGACAACGCGGTGACCACGCCGCGTACCGAGATCTGGACCGGGGTGGAGGTCGGGCGCACGGAGCCGATCGACACGCTGCAGCTGTACCTGGCCACGCTGCTGCCCGGGTTCTGCATCATGGCCGTCGACGCCGAGCTGGACACCGGGTTGGTCGCGCCGAACAACCGGTCGTTCGCGCTGGCCGCGGTGGAAGGTGGCAACTTCGCCTACCTGACCACGCGCCGCACTCCGGACGACAAGTCCGTCGAGTACGGCGTCCACGCCTTCGGCCCCGCAGGTCCGGCGTTCGCCGACACGGTGCGCGAGCACGTGCGCGCATGGGCTCGGGAGCACCGCGGCGGCCCTGGCCCGCACATCGCCGTCTACCCGGCCGGAACCCCCGACGACCAGCTGCCCGGCGGGCGGGTCATCGATAAGAAGGACAGCAGGATCACGATCTCCTGGCCCCCGGCCGCGACCGCCGCCGAGGACCAGGTTGCCCAGCACCACTCCACTGATGGGACAGGAGAGTGATCGCGATGAACAGCATGCTCACGGCGGGCGACGCCACGGCGCCGGCACAGGGGCCGGACACCGAGGTCGACGACTACATGCTCGACGTGCGGGTCGTCGTCGCCGCGCACCCGAACGGCAAGCTCATGTGCAGCACCGGCGACGGCTGCGGCTCGACCTGCCAGAACTCCTCGGCCTGCAACTCCTACATTGACGACCCGGCCTGACGGGACGCCGATCCGGCGCCGGTGTGCCGGGTGGAGTACCCGCCCGGTACACCAGCGCCACCCGTACGTCTGCGGATCCTGGGGAGGGATTCAGTGGCACCAAAGGCACCGATGGCGTACCAGTGGCGGGGTGGGGCCGTGCTGAGGGTCAGCACCGACCCGGGCGGCCTCGCGATCCCGCCCGATCTGGACCTGACCGGGCCCGGCGGGGAGCGGGAACGGGCGTGGCTGGCCGAGGTATGGCAGCGGGCGGAGGTTCGCGATGCCCTCGCCGTGGCCAGTCCCGTACTGGTCCAGCAGGTCACCGGGATACTGGGCGGCGGGCAGTGTGATCAGCGACGGCTTCGCAAGATCATGCTCTCGGTCACCTCGTACCTGCTGCGCTGGCAGCGGCCGACGCCGTTCGGACTGTTCGCCGGCGTGGCACCGGTGTCGGTCGGAGCGGTCCCGCTGGCTGAGTGGGGGGACAAGCACCAGGCGACGGTGCGGGCGGACGCCGAGTGGCTGGCCGAGATCGTAACCCGGCTGCAGCGCTGCCCCGAACTGCTGGAGCGTCTGCCGGTGGTCGCCGACGACAGCGCCCAGGTACGCGGGAAGCGCGTGGTCGCGCCCGGTCCGCCCGTAGACGGGCATGCCCTGCTCATGGCACCCGTCGAGGTGTCGGTGCGTCGCAGTACGCCGGTCGCGGCAGCCCTCGACGTGGCCCGGTCACCCATTCGATTCGGTGAGTTGTATGCCCTGCTCGCCTCTCGGGCCCTGGCGGCCGACGCCGGGCGCATCCGGGCGATGCTCACCGGTCTGCTGGAGCAGCATCTGCTGGTGAGCAGTCTGTGGGCTCCGATGACTTCGGTGGACGCGCTCGGCCACGTGTGTGCCGAGCTCCACGCTGCTGGGGCCAGGGAAGTGCCGGCCGTCGCGGCCCTGGTGGACGAGTTGGCGGCGATCCACCGCCTGCTCACAGTCCCCGCCCCCGCGGCGGAGTGGCCGCAGCGGGGCCAGCTGGTGGAGCGGATGCGGGCGCTGGCCGGCGTCGCGCCGGTGCCGCTCGTCGTCGACACCGCTGTGGACTGCGAGGTCCGCTTCCCCCCGGCGGTGATCCGCGAGGTGGAGGAGGCGGTGGCGGTCGTGCACCGGTTGACGCCCTACCCGTTCGGGTACCCGGCCTGGCGCGACTACCACAGCGGCTTCCGGGCCCGGTACGGCGCGGGAGCGGTCGTCCGAGTGCCGGACACGGTCGCCGCGCAGCTGTCGTTCGCGCCGAGGCGTCGACGCAATGAGAACGTCGCGCGTACCGCCCAGCTGTTGGAGCACGTGATTCCGCTGGCAGAGCATCGGGCACCGGGCGAGGGGGTGATCGCGCTCGCGGACCTGGCGGTCACCGCGGACGCCCGCTGCTTCCACCTGGTGCAGCTGTCCACCGGTCGCCGGGTCGAGCCGCGGGTCCTGCACGCGTTGGAGGCGGGCGTCCACACCCCGCCGATGGCGCGGTTTCTCGCCGAGATCACCACTGCGCGCTCGGCTGTCTACAAGGGCTTTGACTTCGGTGCCGCCGCCCGCCTGCCCTACCTTCCCCGGGTCCGGCACGGGCGCACCGTCGTGTTCCAGGCCCGCTGGCTCCTGACGGCGGGTGACCTTCCCGCCCGCACCGCGCCAGAACGGGAGTGGCAAGCGACATTGCAGCGGTGGCGCGAGCGGCTGCGGGTCCCCGAGCGCATCGCGCTGGTGGAGCACGACCAGCGGCTCCCGCTGGACCTGACCCACCCCGTTCACAGGGCTCTGCTGCGCTCGCGCCTCGATGGCACCGGCCGCGTCGAGCTGCGCGAGACCTCAGCCCCGCAGGACATGGCATGGATCGGCCGCGCCCACGAGGTTCTCCTGCCCCTGGTTCTTCATCAGCCCGCCCAGTTCGGGCCTCCGCCCCGCACAGATCCCGTTCGGGTCGCCGCAGGCGCCGGGCACCTTCCTGGGCGCTCCCGTGTCTTGCACGCCCGGCTCCATGGCCACCCGGGTCGTTTCGACGAGCTGCTGACCGAGCATCTGCCCGATCTGCTCAACGCGCTCGGCGACGGGCAGCGGTGGTGGTTCAAGCGCCACCGCGAGATGGCCCGTCCCGACTCCGACCAGTACCTTGCCCTCTACCTGCACCTGCCCAGCCCCGACGCCTACGGCCAGGCGGCGGAAAAGCTCCACGACTGGGCCGAACAGTTACGTCGGCAGCGGTTGCTCGCGCGCTTGCTGCTCGTCGACTACGAGCCGCAGGAAGGCCGCTACGGGCATGGCGCGACGATGGACGCCGCCCATGCGGTGTTCGCCGCCGACTCCCTCTCCGCCGTTGCCCAGATCCGTGCCGCCGCCGCGGCAGGAATCCCCGCGCAGGCACTGACCGCAGCCAGCCTCCTCGACCTGACCACCCACCTCACGGGCTCGCCCGAGCAGGCGAGGACGTGGCTGATCGGTCGGCTGCCCCGCCACCGCGGCCGCGTCGACCGCGCCCTTCACGACCACGCCCTGGCCCTGGCCGATCGGCAGGGCGCCCACCACACGCTGCGCGCCCTGCCGGGCGGAACCGACATCGCCGCCGCCTGGCAACAGCGCGCCACCGCCCTCACCGACTACCGTCGGCTCCTGGCCGCCCAACGCGACCCGCTCACGGTCGCGCGCTCGCTGCTTCACGGGCATCACGTGCGGGCACTCGGCGTCGACCCCGACATCGAACGCCTCATCGGCCACCTCGCCCGATCCGCCGCCCTGCGGCACAGCGCCATCCATCGGGAGGCCCGGTGACCGTGAACGCGCAGAGGCCATCGAGCGCGGCCGAGGCCGCCGACTTGCTGACCGCCCGTCTCACCGCGCTCGAACCCCCGCCCCCGGACGAGCCGTGGCGCGCGCACTCGCTCGCCGAAGGTGCCACCGGCACCGCGCTGCTTCACATCGAACGGGCCCGCGCCGGCCACGGCAGCTGGCCACTGGCCCACACCTGGGTCACCGCAGCGGCCGGCAGTGCTGTCAGTGCCGCCGACAACACCGGACTGTTCCTCGGCCTACCTGCGGTCGCCTTCCTCCTCGACGCCGCGGCCGGCGAATCCGGCCGCTACCGCGACGCCCGCGCCACTCTCGACCGGCACCTCGCCGACCTTGCCCACCGCCGCGTCCGCACCGCCATGGACCGCATTCGCAGTGGCAGGCCCGCGATCTTCCACGAGTACGACACCTTTTTCGGCCTGACCGGTATCGGGGCCTGCCTGCTGCGCACCGACCCGGGCGGCAGCGCCCTCGAACAGGTACTGCGCTACCTCATCGCGCTCACCCGACCCTTGCTGATCAGCGGTCAGCGGGTGCCGGGCTGGTGGGTGTCCCACGATCCCCGCCGCCGCCCCCACCCAGCGGGCCACGCCAACGTCGGCGCGGCACACGGCATCACCGGCCCGCTGATGCTGCTCGGCCAGGCCGCGCGTCACGGCATCGCCGTCGACGGCCAGTACGAGGCCATCGCCGCCATCTGCTCGTGGCTGGACACCTGGCGTCAGGACAACGGCGCCGGACCGTGGTGGCCCGAGCACCTCACCTTGGAGGCGCTGCGTACCGGCCGCCCCGACCACCCGGGGCCAGGCCGTCCGGGCTGGTGCTACGGCACCCCCGGCATCGCGCGCGCCGGGCAGATCGCCGCCATCGCCCTCGCCGAACCTGCCCGGCAACGGGCCTACGAAGACGCCTTCCACCAGTGCCTCAGTGACCCGGCACAGACTGTCCGGCTCACCGGGGCCGGACTGTGCCACGGCTGGGCGGGCGTCTACCAGAGCGCGTGGCGCACCGCCCAGGACGCCACAACCACCGAACTGGCAACGCGACTGCCTTCCCTGGCCGAGATTCTCCTCCGCCACGCCATCTCCGGCACCCGCCGGGTCCCCGGGTTTCTCGACGGGGACGCCGGTACCGCCCTCGCCCTGACCACCGCCGCCCGCAACGCCGCACCGATCTCCGGATGGGACGCATGCCTGCTGATCACCTGACCCGGCCCGGTATCCAGGCCACCCCGGTGGTCCAGACCGAGCGCGCCGTCCTGGACGTGCTGGCCGGCACCCCCCTCCTCGACGCCGCCGCCCGTGTCCACTTGGCCCCCAGCGTCCTGGACGACGCCGTCGACCGCTATCGGTGCGCGGGCCGGCAAGCCCTCCGCGAGCATGCCGGTCCCACTGACTGGTGGCAGGTGCTCATCGAGTTCACTGACTGGCACACCGCCGAGGCCACCGCGGCCCGCCACCTCCACCCGCTGCTCGCCGACGTGGCCGCCGGCGGCGAAGGGTGGTGGTTCATCCGCAAGCACCCCTGCTGGCGGATCCGGCTCCGGGCCGACAGCACGGTGAAGACGGCGGTGGGCGCCGCCCTCGACCGGCTCGTTGCCGACGGACACCTGCGCGGCTGGCGGACCGGCCGCTACGAGCCGGAAACCGCCGCGTTCGGCGGCCCCACCGCGATGGAAGTTGCGCACCAACTGTTCGGCGCCGACAGCCGCCGCATCCTGGACCTCGCCGACCGGGGCGAAGTCCCGCTCGGGCGCCGGGAGCTGTCCGTGCTGCTGTGCACCGCGCTGCTTCGCGGCGCCCGCCTGGAGTGGTACGAGCAGGGCGACGTATGGGACCGAGTCTGCCAGGAACGCCCGCTGCCTACGGAACCGGCCGGACGGCTCGACCAGACGGCGACCGCCCTGCGGACTCTGCTCCTCGCCGACACCGACATCAAGGGCCCGCTGTTCGGAGCCGCCGGCCCGCTCGTCTTCGCCACTGACTGGGCCTGTGCCTTCCACCAGGCGGGCGACGCCCTGGGCACAGCCGCGTTGGCCGGTGCCCTCGGGCGGGGCCTGCGCCACGTCCTCAGCTACCACGTCATCTTCCACTGGAACCGCCTCGGCCTGCCCACCCCAGTCCAGGCCGTTCTCGCCCACGCCGCCCGCACCGCCGTCCTCGACCCGCCCACGCTCACCGCCTCCACCTCGGCGGTGAGCACGCCGTGAGCTTGAGCGACGGTGCTGGGGTCGGCTCTGCGCGCTCGCCCCTGGCCGGCTTGCGGTGCGACAGGGCGGTGCCTGCCGGATGCCTGCACCGCACCGCAACGGGCCGCTGCCGCTTCCTACGGGTTGTGAACCCGCGGCCCGTCGTGTTGTTGGCCTGTTTGTCCCTCTTCGAGGCGGGGCCGGGGCAGTACGGTCTGGAGGAGACCGCACGGCAATCGTCCTCCGCACGAAGGAGCCTGTGTGATCACCCAACGCTATGGCGATCTGGAACTGCACTACACCACGAGCGTTCGGACGGCCTGGCCGACATCGATCATCCCCAGAGCGGAAGGTGCGAGCAGCCACCCCCGGATCCTCGTCGGTCACGTGGGGCAGAGCGGTTGGTGGCCCGCGGGGTTCCAGTTCTCGAACGGGACGAACCTCGCGGACGCGGGGTCGCTGTTGCTGCGGGACGTCTCCGCCGACCGGAGCCTGATACAACCGTGCGTGAGGTGGGAACGGATCGGTGATCTCCCGAGGGTTGTCAGCGGTCCCGGGGCCGTGGATGAACTGTCCTCCGCGGTCTGGCGGCCGATACCTCCGCCGGGATACGTCGCCCTGAGCGACTGCGCCTCCGTTTCCACGCCCCCGCTGGAGACCGGTGTGTGCATCAGGCAGGTGCACAACGGACGGCGCTACGCGCGTCAGGGCGAGGTCGGCGAGCAGCTGTTCGACGGCGCCGGGACGCGGTTGTGGTCGGTGGTGACTCCGCCGTACCCGGACGGGGACCTCGACGAACGCCTGTTCCTGCCCGTGGGCGGGTTCACCGCCGTGCGCGTCGCCGGGCGGCCCAACCCCACTCCCACGACCTGGATCCTCGACCTGCCCGCCGTCGTGCAACGCGCACCCGGCCCCGGCATCCCGGTCCTGACGTCGCCCGCCAGGCCGCCGGCGCAGACGAGGGTGACCGACCGCACCGTGACCGTGCCCTACGTCCTGGTCAACGACCCCAACCGCACCGCGGCCTGGCAGATCCAGAACTCGCCGTTCTACCGGATCCGCCGCCACCGGATCTTCGATCTCGTCCTCTTCCGCGACAACCGCGCCGGAACCGTGGCCCAGCCGGAGTCGCAGACGATCACCACGGGGGTCACCCGGGAGGCGGGCTTCTCCTTCAGCGTGGCCACGGGCATCACCGTGGGCGCGTCGGTCGGTGTGGAGGCGTCCGCCAAACCGTTCGGCATGGGCGCCAGTGTGACCACCACCGCCTCCGTCTCCGCCTCCATCGAACTGGGCTACGAAACCCGCCGCAACGTGTCGACCATGGCCGAGGAGAGCAAGGAACGCGGGCTCATCATTCCGCCGCGCAGCACCGGCTGTCTGTGGATGGAGCAGCACGAACTCGTGCCCGTCCGCGCCAATGGCGAAACCCTCAGCGCCCAGGCGTCCCTCGGGTTCCGTACGGACTACTACGTGACCGGCGAGTTCCCCGGCGGATCGGGCGTCATCCCCTTCACCAGCGACGCCTCCGGCGAGCGCATCCCGCTGCCTGCCCGGCACCTGCTTCCCGACCGTCCCCGGGCGGCTGCCGACACGCTGCCGCCGGACACCACGGCAGCCAACGGCGAACCGGCCGAAGAACAGTAGACAAGACCGTCCGACCAGGACGAGGACATCAGGTCGACGGCGTGCCCTCCGGCAGGTGGCACGCCGGTTCTCCTGGCCAACCCGTCCTCGCGCACCCGCAGCGGCCCGGCGATCCGCTCGGCCTCCCCGCGCAACCGCTCCGCCTCTCTGCGGCACGCGGCCTCTCGCTCCCGCAGCAGCACGAGCACCTCGTCGCCCCCCGCACCCGGTTCTTGCCGTCCGCTACGAAGCGACCGTGCTGGTCGCAGCCATCAACGAGTGGCTGTGACCAGCACTTCGAAAAACGCCCTGGTAGTTGACGGGAGGATAGCCCTGGCCGGCCGCGTAGGGGTACCAGATCTGGTTGCTGCCGTTCCAGCAGTCCCACTGCCGAATGCGGACAGGCCGCCAGTTTGCCTACCTGCCAGGCGACCTGCCGCCCAGCGGCGCGGTGTACCACTACGTCGGCCTGTGGCGGGGTGACGGTACCGGCCGGACCGTCCAAGACCTGCCGGCGCAGCAGGCCATGGAGGTTCTGCCCCCGTTTCCGGCAGTACGCCCGGTCAGCCGACGGCAGCGAGGATCGGCGCCCAGGTGGCACCGGTGAGTACGGCCACCGCCTGCTGCTCGGAGAGCGGGGGCGCGGCGCGGGTCGGCTTCGGTGTATCGGCGCCAGCGCCACCGCCGGTGCTGTTCCACTGCACCATCTGAAGCTGCGCGCCGGTCGACTTCAGGGTCACCGTGATCGTCCAGCGACGGGCGGTGTCGGCACGGGCCGGGTGCTCGGCCGCGTTCTGCTCCGACATCACCAGGGCCCCGCCCGGAATCTCGGCGCTGCTCGGCAGCTCGCGCAGCGTGCAGGTGTCAGCTGCGTCGCGCTTGGGCTTCCACTTGCAGCTCAGCCCGTCGCCGTCCCTGAGCGGCAGTTTGAGCCGCACGGCCGAGATGCCGACGTAGGCGGCCCCTTGCCCGTCGTCGAGGACCAGACCGGCGTTGGCGACGGCCCCGCCGGACGGATCCGAGGGGTTGTTGCTCTGTCCGGTGACCTCGCTGAACCGGCCCCCGGGGAACGTCATCTCCAGAGCCTGGATCATCTGGGTGTCGGTGATAGCGGACCGGGGCGCCGCCTGCGCCGCCGGCTCGAGGTCGGAACCTGCGGGGCGGATCCCGGCGAGCACACCGGGGAGCATCAGGCCGGCTGCCGCGATCACGGCGCAGGCACCGACCCCGGCGACGACGCCGGCGGCGCGCCGACGCCGACGGCTCCGCCCGCGCTTGACGGCTCCGCCCAGGAGCGCGGTGAGATCGGGTTCGAGGGAGTCGGTCGTGCGGTCCAGGGCATGTGCGAGGTCTGCTTCGAACGGCATGCTGGCGTCACCTTTTCTGTCAACGATGGGGGCTCTGTGGCGGCTCTGACCCGCGCGCACCGGTGCTCAGTGCGGAACCAGGTCGGACAGGCTGTCGCCGAGCAGCGCACGCACCCTGGCGAGTGCACGGGTGCCCTGGGAGCGGACCGCACTGCTGCTCAGCCTGAGCATCCGGGCGGTCTCCTCGATGCTGCGGTCCTCCCAGTAGCGCAGCAGCAGCACCGCCCGGTCACGGGGCGGCAGTTGGCCGAGCGCGTCCAGCAGGGTGAGCCGCAGCGCGGTGTCCGGGCCGGACGCCGCACCGTCGGGCATGGTCCCGGTGGGGCGCTCGCCGGTGCTGCGCCGACGCCGCAGGCTGAGGAAGGTGCGGACCAGAACCGTCTGGGCGTAGGCCACCGGGTTGTCCGCACCGGCCACCCGCTTCCAGTGCACGTACACCCGGCTGAGGGTCTCCTGGACCAGGTCCTCGGCAAGGTGCGTGTCGCCGGCCGCGAGGACGTACGCCGAGCGGTACAGCGCCTTCGCCCTCGCGGCCACGAACTCCAGATACTCGTCCTCCTGTGCTGATTTCACTCGGTCCCCGCCTGTTCCCTTGTTCGGTGATCCCCGTGCATACCCCTCATGACTACGTGAGGCGTCAGGATGTCGCGCGGGCGGGCACTTTCTCTTCCACCGCTGCCGCGTCACCAGCGCTCCGCGGGGGCCGGAGGCGCGACGCCCGGCCCGACGGGGGCCGACCGCGGTGCGTTGTCGGTACCTCTCACGTCTTCGCCGACACGGGGTGCCGGTAAGAACTCAGCGACCGGGCGTCGTCTCCCGGGTGGCCGTAGCCGGTACGGGGTCTGCGGGCTCGGCCCTGGTGTGGTTGCGTACCAGCAGGCAGGCAAGTGCTCCGGCCAGGACCACGGTGATCGGGAGGATCGCGGTGACGTGCATCGTGGCGATGAACGCGTCGGCGTACGTCTTGCCGGTGGCCAGCTCGGCAGCCAGTCGGCCCTGTGGCAGAGCACCGACCGTCGCCGCGCCGATGACGGAGCCGATCTGACGGATCGTGTTGTCGATGCCTGAGGCGGCGCCGGCCAGCCGGGGTTCGACGTTCCGCATTGCCTCGGTGGACATCGGAGCGACCACGCGGCCGATTCCCAGGCCCGTGACCACGGTCGCCGGGATGAACGCGTACCAGGGGGTGGCCACCGCGGGTCGGTGCCGGGATGGAGATGTGCTTACGACCCGTTCCGGGCTGCCGGGGGAGCCGGCGACACCGCAGGTGTCCCCGCCGGGGCCGCTCCTCCGATCCATCCCTGGCCCGAGAGCAGTGGACAACTGCCTAGGGCGTCCTCACCTGCGCATCATCCGGGCCCGTACGAACAGGACGACGCAGGTGATGCCCGCGATCAGGCACACCATGATTCCGATGGCGAGCAGAAACATCTGGGTGTCGCTGAGGCCGGGTATGCGGCGCACGTAGGTGATGTCGTGGGGGTCGGTGATCACCTTGTCCGGGCGGCTCGCGATGAAGAGGATCATGGCGACGACCGCGGCCAGGCATGCCGCGCCTGCGGCCAGCAGCCGGCCGCCCGCCTTCTGCTCCCACTCATTGCCGGTGAGCCGGGTCGCATGCGGGCACCGGCTGAGCACCGCGAGGCCCAACTCGCCGTGCCGTTCGGCCAGTCCGTCCACCCGGACCCGCCTGCCGTCGGCCGAGCGGAGCACGCACCGGTACCCGATGCCCAGTTGCCGGGCGAGCCCGCTGTCCCGGTCGGCGGTCCGGATGGCGATCGTGGCGACCTGGTCCCAGGCGAAGACCGTCGGCCCCTGCCGGGAGCCGTGGACCAGGCCGTGCTCGCGCACCTCGAAGTACTCCGCCGATCCGCCACGTACTGCCCGGAGGGCCTGAGTCACCGCGATGTAGACCCCGGCCAGGCCGAGGCCGATGAGTATGCCTACCGCCTTGTTGGCACCGACCGACGCGTCATCGCCGGTAGCGAGCATTCCCCATAGGCCCAAGCAGCCGACCGGGACGCCGATACCCAGTGCCCAGGAGGCATTCACCCATCGCTTGCCGTTGGCCACCGGATGCCTGCTGACAACGGGGCCGAGTTCGTCGAACGCGCGCGCCTTGTCGATCACCGGACAAGTTCAGGACCTTCTTGCAGCCTCCTCAAGGTTCAATCTCCTGAACCGACTTGAGGGCAGGTCAATCACCTTCTCGTGCTCGTGGTGGGGCTGCTCGGCGTGGCGCAGGGTGGTGTGCGCGGCCGGCCCGGACCGGACCGGCCGCGCACGAGCGGCGTGGCTACGTCCGGTCGGTCGTCGGAGTGACCGTGACGGTGTGGCCGGGATCGGCGACGGAGGTTGCGATCCGCAGCGTGAAGGCGCCGCTTTCGGTCGCCCAGCCGTGTGCGTTGCTGTCGCAGTGCTGGAACGCCCGCGGAGCGGTCCCGCCCTGCACGCGCAGCCGCGTCGCGCGCGAAACGCTCACGCGCTGACGGGGAGCGCCCGGGCCGGGAGCTGCGCATCACGATCACAGCGGCAGGCGCCAGCCGGGCCCGTCCTCGCTACCCAGCCAGACCCGCTGCCCGTCGGCGGTGACCGTGATGCCGAACTGCTCCTGATGCGGTGCGCCCGCCGCCTGCCAGGCCTCGATCGCCGCCTCGACCTGGTCCCACAGGCGCAACGGGCCGCGCTGGATGACCGTCCATCCGCCGTGGCCGTCGGGCTGGGTGCGGGCCTGGGAGCCGGTGGCGTAGTCGATGAGGATCTGCTGGTCGTCGGCGCCGATGCGTTCGGCGGAGGGTGCGGCGAGCTGGGCAACCCAGGTGCCGGTCCAGTCGGTGATGATGGCCGGGTCGATGCGGGCAGCGCGTTCGTCGCCGGGCAGCAGGGTGGGGTTCTGACGTGGAGGCCGGTCGTGGGGGCGGGCAATCATGAAGCTGGTACAGCCGGGCAGGAAGCGGCCCGTCGCCTCGCCGGGCTCGGTAACGGTCAGCAGGGCGAGGCCGTAACCGAACTGCCAGCCGGAGAACGTGACGAGGATCTTCCCGCCGGGCTTGACCTGGTGCAGCCAGGCGTAGGGCAGGGTGCGTACCGCGCAGGTCGCGATGAGCCGGTCGTACGGCGCGGCGGGCTCGTGTCCGGCGAGGCCGTCGGCGACGACCAGGTGCGGGGCGTACCCGGCGGTTTTGAGGGAGGTGGCGGCGCTTTGGGCGACGGTCCGGTCGACTTCGACGCTGACGATGCTCTCCTCGCCGAGGCGGTGGGCGCCCAGCGCGGTGGAGTAGCCGGTGCCGGTGCCGATCTCGAGGACGCGGTGGCCGGCTTCGACGTCGAGCTGCTGCCACATGCGCAGGACCAGGGAGGGCAGGGTGGACGACGACGACGGGGATCCGGAGACCGGCCCGCAGGCATCGGCGGTCTGGAGGCGGCCGTCGAGCTGGGTGATGAGGGTCTGGTTCGTGTAGATGGCCTCCAGCCAGCCCTCGCCGTCCTCGCGGACCGGCTGGTAGAAGGTGGGGAAGGAGCCGGGGGTCTCGCGGAAGTAGTCGCCGACGAAGATCTCGCGCGGCACTGCCTCCGCGGCGGCGCGCCAGTACGGGTCGGTGAGGCCTTCGTCGGCGGTGAGCCGGCGGACGAGGGCTGCGCGCAGGTCCGCAGCGGTGGAGGTCATGCGGAGTGGCCTTTCTGAAGCTGGTCGGCGATTGCCGTGGCGATGGCATCGATCGTCGGAGGCGGGAAGAACGCCCACTGCCCGTTGGCGTTGCACTCAAGGAACATCCAGCGGCCGTCGGCGTCGACAGCGAAGTCGAAGGCGCCGTAGACGAGTCGGAAGTTCCCCAGGTAATGGGCCACAGATCGGCGTACGGACGCGGGCACGTCGATCGGCGTGTAGGTGATCAGGTCCTGGCGGCGGCGCCAGTCGAGGTCGGGGCTGTCGATCCGGACAGCGAAGAGCTCGGTGCCCACGGCAGTCAGCCGCACGTCGAAGTCCTTGACCAGGCGGGCCTGGAAGAGGTGCGGGCACGCCGCGACCGCGTCGGTGATCTCCTCCGGGGCGACCTCGGCGACCCACGCCTGCACCGCCCGACCGTCCTCGTTGTGGTAGGTGGTGTTCCACTGCGGCTTGTAGACGGCTCCGCCAGGTTGCTGGGCGCAGAAGGCGCGGGCCTGCTCCGGGTCGGTGGTGATGACGGTGTCGGGGACGGCGAAGCCGGCCGCGAGCGCGGCATCGAGCTGGGCGGGCTTGTGCTCGGCGGCCCTGATGTCCCATGGGTGGTTCACGTAGTGGGCGCCGGGCAGCGCCGCGAGGATCCCGCCGGCGCCCCACTGGGTCTGGGCACGGGCGAACTCGGCGTCCTGCCCCACCATGCCGGCCGGAGCGGTCCAGCCCGAGGGGCGCCGGTACCAGACCGCGCGGGTCCGGTCGAGGTCGAGGGTGCGGGTGGCCGTGGTGAGGGTGCCGCGCCGGCCGCCCGCGGTGTAACGGGCAGTCAGCGCGGCACCCTGGTGGAGATCGGCGCCGGGGTCCGCACGCACGACCGGCACCTGCCGGTCGGCCAGGATCCGCAGCACCAGGTCGGCCGTCGGATCGTAGGCGCAGGTCAGCACCAGCACCGCCCCCTGCTGACTCAGCTCTGGTCCTGGTCGTTGGAGGTCATGGTGTCCACGTCGGTCGGCTGGGCCTGCCCGCCGCTCTGCCCGTCCCCGCCACCACCGCCGGTGCTGGTCGGGCCGGTCTGGTCGGTGCTGGTCCCGTGCTTCCCCATCATCTCGACGGTGCGGCCCCGCTCGTCGTGGAAGGCCGCAACCTGGGTGCCCGGGTCGATGACCGGCGTCAGCGCCGGCCAGGGCGGCGCATCGGCGTAGGGATGCATCCGGGTGGTACCCCACGGAGCGGTGACGGTGTTCGGCATCCTGGTATCTCCTCCACCTCGGCCTGTGACTCTCCCGAGTCAATTGGCGACTGTCAGTCATGATGCCAGTGCATGGGTCCAGTTGGGAGACGTTTCGCCGAACGGCCAGGAGCCTCCTGGGGATCTTGCTCTGGCTGTCCGATTCACGCCGGATTGCCGACAAATGTCAACCAGGTCTGACCGGTGCAAGCCGGGCGCGTTTTCAAGATCTTCATGAGCCTTCCGGTAGGGCTTTGCCGGGTGCCCCGATTGATCATCGTCGCCCACCCGCGTCCCGGCTGGGCCCGGCTGCGGATGCCCCGGCCCTGGCACTCCATCCGCAACGACAAGGCGGACATCAACTCACCTACCGCCCTTTGAGATACCGCGCCAGGCGCTTGTCCATCGGATGAGCCGATCCCCGACACGCGGAGAGGTCGGCTCAACTGCCCGGCCGCACCTCGACGGAGCGGGGTGCGGCCGGTTTGATGCCGGTGCGGCGTCCGGAGTTGTCAGAGGAGGTGGTCGAACTCGCCGGCTTTGGCGCCGAGGACGAAGGCGCGGAGCTTGGCGGTGCTGGTGGTGATGATGGTGTCCGCGTCGTCGGACTCGCGCAAGTGGCGGGCATCGCCAGCTCCGGTGGCGAGTTTGAGGCAGGTGCTGCCGTCGTCCGTGCCGCTGTAGGGCGACTTCAGCCGGTTGAGTGGCTGCACGGGTACCCCCACGGCGATGGATGCGCTGGGCTGGTACCCCGTATCAGAGTGCTCTGCGTCGTGGCTCCAGCTTAGCCTGGGGCGATGCAGTTAGAAGTTGCGCACGACCTCGCGGACAGGCTCCTGTCGGAACTTCCTGATCGGTGGGCGCACTCTCAACGCGTCCTCGCCCAAGCCAAGTTGCTGGCACCAGATCTGGGCGCCCGTGGTGCCCCCCTAATGGTGAGCGCGGTCCTGCATGACGTGGGGTATGCCCCCTCTGCGGTTGATACTGGTCAGCACATGATTGACGGTGCTCGCTACCTTGCTCGGCTGGGGTGGCCGCCACTGGTCTGCTCGCTCGTGGCCTACCACTCGTCCTCCGAATGGGAGGCAGCCGAGCTGGGACTGTCACGCGACCTTGCAGAGTTCGAGCGGCCCCCGTCCGACCTGTTGGACGCCATCACGTTCTGCGACCTCACGAGTGGGCCCGACGGCGCTCTGGTGGACGCCACCGGGCGGCTCGACGAGGTCCTATGCCGCTACGCCCCGGGACATGTGGTTCACCGGGCGGTGGCGGCGGCGCGACCGACTCTGCTTGCGATGGTTGAGCGCGTCGAGCTGGGGCTGGCGCCTCGTCCTGGCGGCTACCCGATGTAGGGGGCAGGGTCGTTCTGGAATCCGCGGTCAAGGCGCAGCCGCGTCGTCGGCGCGATGTCCAGATCGTCGAGTTCCGACCGGGGCGTCCACCGGACCTCGAACGACTCCGAGCTGGCCCTGAGGGTGCCGCCCAGAGGCTCCGCGCGGAGTGTGATCGAGAACTCCTGGCGCACCTCGCCGTCCGCGAAGGCGATCACGTGCCCGGGGTTGCTGTAGATCCCCACCATGCCGACCACCTGCACCCGGACGCCGGTCTCTTCCGCGACTTCGCGGACGGCGGCTGCCGAGATGCTCTCGCCGATCTCCTGAACACCACCGGGCATCGCCCAGCGTCCGTTGTCGGTGCGCCGTTCGAGCAGCACCTCGTCGCGATCGTTCAGCACGAAAGCGGTGACCGCCGGGACGATCCTCTGGGCTTGCGGGGCGTCAGGGTCGTTGAAGTAGTCGGTGCGGCTCACTGGGCGCTCCTCTTCCCTTCGGTCCGCTGCAGGCCCGGACTCAGCTCCAGGCCTGACGTGTACCCCGTCGCGGTGGAGCACAAGCGATCCGGGGTGGGACCCCTCGGCCGGTCGAGGGATCGGGTGGCTGCGTCCGTGGGAGCGCACGTCCGCTGGACGGCGCGCACAGACCTTCCGTGTGGGACCGGGCGGCAACGGCCCCCGTCGGTCCGGGACGGCCGTGTGCGGGCCGGGGCGTTTGGGCGGCCCTTGGGACTCAGCGGGTGGTGGCCGGGGCGAGCGGCGCGGGCACGTCCACGTTCATGGTCGCGTCCGAGCCCGGGTTCGGGTTCCTGAGGCACCGATCCGCGAAGGTGGATCCCTGTGGGTAGGGGCAGGCCCTCACCACGGGTCCCTTCACGGCACCGAGATCATCTCAATGTGGGTTTCGCAGCCCTGCGACGGCCGGCCCGCCGCTGTCAGACCGTGGACGGCGAGGCGCGGACGGGGGCAGCCCTGGCATGCAGAGAGGCCGGTTCAACTGCCCGGCCGTACCTCGACGGAGCGGGGTGCGGCCGGGTTGATGCCGGTGCGGCGTCCGGAGTTGTCAGAGGAGGTGGTCGAACTCGCCGGCTTTGGCGCCGAGGACGAAGGCGCGGAGCTTGGCGGTGCTGGTGGTGATGACGACGTCCGGGTCGTCGGACTCCCGGAGGTGGCGGGCATCGCCAGCTCCGGTGGCGAGTTCGAGGCAGGTGCTGCCGCCTTCTGCGTTGCTGAAGGACGATTTCTGCCAGGGCAGGTGGGACATCGGACGCCTTTCAGGTCTGTAGCAGGTAGAGAAGGTGTTGAAGAAGCCCCCATGAGTCGCGAGAAGGAAGTCCAGCCCGAGGCTTGCTTGTGTCGATGGCTGGCAGTGCGATCTCGCTGATCTCCTGGAACTTCTGATGGTAGGCGATGGTGTCGGATGGATCACCAAGGTGTTCGGCTCGCTTGGGGCCATCCAGAATGATGGTCGAGAGGGCGGTGCAGCCAGGGTCGCAGAGCAGGAACGAACCCGTGAAGGGCACCATCTTGGGTGCGTTGAACGGGAAAACCTGAATGGTGACGTTGGGTAGCTCTGCCATCTCAAGCAAGTGCAGCAGTTGGGCCCTCATGACGGTGTCGCCAGGGAAACGCATGCGTAGTGCCGCTTCGTGGATCACGAATCGGAACTGCCGCAGCTTGTCGTCGGTCAGAATTCGCTGGCGGTACATCCGAAACCGAACCGAAGCGGCCGCGCCCCACCGACCATCAGGGTAGGCATCTTGATAGATGGCTTCGGTGTAGCTCGGTAGTTGGAGGATTCCGGGGACGTAGAGCGTGTCATAGACGTAGAAAGCGACTGTCCTGTCCTCGGTTTCGGCGAGATCAAGGGCAAGCGGTGGAACCTGGCCCTTGAAGTCCGTCCACCAACCCTTGCCGTTGCTGTTTCCGAGCTCCTTCAGGATGGCGACGTAGGTATCATCCGTGCACCCGTAGCCATCCAGCAGGGTTGCGAGCCGGGCTGAGTCGAGTCCGGTGCGACCGGCCTCGATGTGGCTGAGCTGCGGGCCACCCATCCCGACGAGAGCTCCGGCATCCTTGACCGCCAGCTCGGCAGTCTCGCGCAGTCTCCTCAGTTCAGCGCCGAATCGTCGCTGCCGCTCGCTGATTTGGGTCCTGAGTGCCAAGGGGCTTCCTTCCGTGTCGGGCCAGTCTCGCGTCGCGAGACCCACCAGCACCACTCGCACGAGTGAGACTATCCAACCTCGGGCGCATTCTCCGCGATCGTGTTGCACGCGTGGAACTTACTGCCCTACTCTCAGTGTTGCACCGATCACACGACGGAGCGTCAGTAATGCCTGTAACAAGGGCAGTAGGCGCCTTCTGCCCGCGCACCGCAGAGCAGCCACGCGTGACATTCGCCAGTCCCGCCCTGGCCTGGCTCACGGCGACACATCTCCGCCGGTGAACCACCCCTCACATCCCCACGGAGGTCCCCTATGTGTGCCTTCAACCTGCCCGAACCGCCCGACTGGTCCGCCGCCCGCACCGAGTTGCGCGAGGCCCTGACCGGCGCCGGGTGGCCGGACGACACCATCTACGACGCCGAGCTCGCCCTTCATGAGCTGTTTGTCAACGCTTGGAAGCACGCCGGAAGCTCCGCGCCCCTCGTGGTCGTCCTGCTCCTGAACCGCACCCTCCGCGTCTCGGTCTGCGACGACAGCCCGGACCTCCCCGAGCAGCGCGAACCGACCGACCCGTACGCGCAGTCCGGCCGGGGCCTGCACCTGGTCCGCGAGCTCACCCACCGCTTCGGCGCAAACCCCCGCAAAAAGGGCAAAATCGTCTGGTTCGAGCTGGACGCCGCCGCGTGAACGACAACCGCGGCCGCCACCCGATCAAGCCCACCGACCCGCGCACCCGCGTCTACACCGAGGCCCAGATCATCAGCCTGATCGCCGAAGTCCACGAGCGCGGACGCAAGTTCGGCATCATCTTCCCGTCCGCCACCACGGACCGGACCATGGACGGCCGGGTCCTCGTCAACTTCGGCACCGCGCCCTCCACCACTCTCCTCAACCTCCTGAACCTCCTCCTCGACGCCGGGCGGGGCGGTGACCCGTGGGAGTCGTGATCCCCCTCGCCTCCACCCAGGCCGTGCACGTCGAGCGCACCACCGTCCCCTACCTCACCGTCGAACACGTCCCCGACGCCACCGTGCAACTCCGCCTGGCCGTCGACCTCGACGTGGCCGCCGGCCCCGGCGAACAGCTCGCCTTCCCGCTCACCCGCGACCAGGCCGAAGAGCTCCTTCACGGCCTCGCCGCCCACCTCGGCACCCGCGTCCTCGGAATCCGCCGATGAGGCCCGGCACCACCGGCTTCCTCGTCGCCACCGCCTTCGCGGTCCTCCTCGCCCTCGCCATCCTCACCGTCGTCCTCGGCGTCATCACCGCCCTCAACGTTGCAAGGGCCGACGAGGACGAGCCCAACCAGGGCATACCGGGCTGATCGACCCCGCCCCAGGGCGGCTGCCGCCCCAGCCGCCCTCACCCCCCAACCCCCCGGTGCACCACCCTCCCTGAAGGGCACCCTCATGCCCGAAGTGCCGCCCCCGCTCGCCAACGCCCTCGCCGCCGCGCACTACGCCGTCGCCGCCGCCTTCGACGCGTACGCCGACCACCCGTGCGGGCCCGTCGTCCCGGACGACTTCGACTGGCCCGAACTCGAAGCCTTCCTGTACGAACTCGGTTACGAGGCCGACGAGTCCGACGTCGCCCTCAACCTCTACCGCCTCCTCACCGCCGTCCAGCGCATCGCCTACCGCGAAGCCGCCGGCCGCAACGCCACCTGGCACCCGGGCCGCCTCAACCCCAGACCGAGGCCCAGACCCCACTGAGCCAGAAGTCGGCCCGTCCGACTTCCCACTCCCGAAGCCGTTCGGGCCCTCTGCGCACCCGCAGAGGGCCCGGGAGGCCGCTGTCCGTCTTCGGCGGGCGGAGGCTCGCGCTGCGTGATGGCTGATCCCCCCGGCCGTCCTGCCGTTGACACTTCTGGCCCGTGAACGAGGTGGTGGTCCGACTGGAGGGGGTGCTGTTTCCGGCGGTCGCGGACGTGAGGATGTTGTCGGTCGGGTAGGCCGACGAACGCTGTTGCGTCTGCACGTCCGGTGGTTGATCTGCGCCGGCACATCGTGTGAGCGGCAGACTTCTGCCAAGCAGGTGTCGAGCCCGACGTATGGTCGCGCGGGCTTCGACCTCCTGCGGTAGCGCGCTCTGCTCCATCCGTGACCGTGGGTCAGACAAAGCTTCCCCTACCGCTCTTGGGACTCCTGGCAGGTGGTGTACTTGGCCTGGTCAGTGGTCGGTGTCGTGCGCGAGGCCGCAGGCGACGGGACGCGGTCAGCCGTGCAGTCGCCCGCGATAAACCCCGGTGACATCGGCGGGCGTCCCGCGATAATGGTCGACATGGAGAAGGTCGAGGTGGTCGTCGCCCATCAGGAGCGCGCGACCCTGCGCGTCGGCGACGTGTTCCTGAAGATCGACGCTGACCAGATGCGCACCGACGTCGAGATCGAGGCGATGGCCATGGCGCCGGTCCCGACTCCGGAGGTCCTGTGGCGGAAGCCGCCCGTGCTCGCGCTCGCCGCCCTCCCGGGCACGGCACTCGGCCGCCTCGGCGAGCCGTCGACCGCGTCGCCGGCGGCGTGGGCCGCGGCGGGTGCCGCCGCGCGGACGCTGCACGACGCGCCGCTGCCGCCATGGCCCGGTCGTAGCCCTGACGAACTCGCATCGGCCCTCGACGCCGAATGCGCCTGGCTCGTCACGAACGGTGTCCTTCCCGCCGACCTGGTCACGCGCAACCGCCGCGTCGCCGAGGGTGCGTTGCGGCCGTGGACACCGGTGTTCACGCACGGCGACTTGCAGGTCGCCCACATGTTCGTCGACGGTGACGAGATCACCGGCGTGATCGACTGGTCCGAGGCGAGCCGGGGCGATGCCCTGTTCGACCTCGCCGTCCTGACGCTCGGACACGAGGAGCACCTTGGCGACGTCGTCGCCGGCTACGGCACCGACGTCGACCTCGACGTGATCCGCGCGTGGTGGTCGCTGCGAAGCCTGCTGGCGGTCCGCTGGCTGGCCGAGCACGGCTTCGACCCGTCCGCGCCGGGCTGCGAGGTCGACGTGCTGAGATCCAACGGCTGCGAGTAAGTGCCAAGGGTTCCTGGCAAGGCGTGTCGCGCAGTCGTCGCCGGCAGATGACGGCGCAGCCCAGGGCAAGGAAGGCTTCGTGGATGTCGTCGCGGATCCCCCGGCGGATGCGCGGGCGGCGGAACCAGTGCAGCAACGCGACCACGGCTTCGGCGACCCGGCAGTAGCTGCCGAGGCCGGAGCCGTGCTCCTCGCACAGGGTCATCGGCGCGCCGTCGGTGACCGCTGGGCCCCAGGCGCCCCTGCGCCAGAAGTCGGCCCGACCGACTTCCCGCTCCCGAAGCCGTCCGGGTCCTCTGCGCGTCCACAGAGGGCCCGGGAAACCGCTGCCGCCCCCCCCGAACGTGCGACCGCTGATCCGGCGTGAACTCCGGCCGACGCGAGCCGTCCCGTCGTAGCCGTGCGTCAACCGATTGGTGAACTGACCGTCGAGGTCAGGGCGGTCCGCTGCCTTTCCCGGGTCACGGCTACGGCAGACCCTCGGGCATGGGGAACTCCACGGCCTACCCGCTGCTGACGACGACCCCCGATCGGGTCCGGACCGGAAACTGTCAGCCTCGGAGGAGCAAGTTCGCGACTTCCCTCACGCGGCCGGTAGTTATGCCTTCGCGCTGCTCGATCGCGAGGGGGTGGTCGGTGGGTTCCAGTTCGATCAGCGGACGCTGACCAACGGCGCGGGTGTGGACGTGGGTCTTGAGTTGGAGAGTGGAGTGCTGATAGACGGGCAGCTCGGTGGAGAGCCAGCCAAAGTACGGGGGCTCCTGCTCGCGTGCCGGGTCGTCCCACAAATCGTGCGTCCGGGCGAAGTTCTCCTCGCTCAAGGAGACCCAGACACCCCAGGAGAACGTGTCGCCGCTGTCGCGCACCGGTATCTCGATCAGGCCGTGAACGAAGAAGTGCCGACCTTTGATCATGCACTGGTCGGCGGTCAGCTCGCTGTCCCGGCGCCGGGAGTACCGGGGTTTCCAGACCACCGGAGCGGGAGCCCCATAGGACAGCGGCGGGCCGTCCTGGTGTTCTGTGCAGCACGCGCATCTGTGGTGGTGATCAGCAGGCATGGTGCCGAGCCTGACGAGCTGGTCAGACGCATCTTCGGGCGCCCAGGAAACACCGCTGCCGGCGGAGCTCGACGTGGCGAAGCTCCTGAGGTGACCGCACAGCGAACAGGCCCATGTCGCTCCCTCCCACGACGCCCCGGCGGCAGAATCCCCGTGGTCCCGCGACGCTCGGTGACGACCTCACATCGGAAGCGTGACAGTTCGGCGAACGCGTCCTGCTGGACGCCGCTGTGCAGCAGACTCATCTCCACGGCCTTCGTGCTGATCATGTGTGTTCCTTGGCCGGAGCGCATGATCAGGCGAAGGCCGCTTCCGTGTAGGGCAGTCAACGATACGAGTGAACAAGTTCGACAGGCCGTTCGAGGCCAGTGCTCAAGATCAAGCTAGGCCCGGTCCGGGCCATCCAGGAGGACCGGCAGGGTGCGGTGCCCGTTGGAGATCAGCGAGTCGACCGGCTCCAGCTCGACGCCCGGGACGAGTACCAGGTGCGGGAAACGCTCGAACAGTGCGCGCAGTGCCGTGCGGGCCTCCAGGCGGGCCAGCGGTGCGCCGAGGCAGAAGTGCGGGCCGTGCCCGAAGGCGAGGTGGTCCTTGACGTCCCGGGTGACGTCGAATTCCGCGCCGCTGTCGCCGTGCCGCGCGGGGTGGCGGCCGGCGGCGGCGTAGGAGGCCAGGATCGCATCGCCCCGGCGGACGGTCACCCCGCCCGGCAGCTCGATGTCCTCCAGGGCGTAGCGCATCGGAAGGTGCGCCAGGGGCGCCTCCCGGCGCAACGACTCCTCGACCACGTCGTCCCAGCCCGCCTTGCCGGCGCGCACCAGGCCGAGCTGGTCGGGGTGGGTGAGCAGCAGGGAGATGGAGTTGTCGATCAGGTTGACGGTGGTCTCGTAGCCGGCGGCGACCACCAGCATGACGGTGTCGAGCAACTCCTCCTCGGTGAGGGCGCTGCCGTCGCCCTCGGTGTCGCGGGCGGCGATCAGCAGGGAGGTCATGTCGTCGCCGGGCTGCTCGCGCTTGGTGGCGACCAGCGTCGCGATCACCGTGTAGAGGGCCACGTTGTTGGCCTGGGACTCCTCCGGGGTGAGGGTGGTGTCGAAGACCCCGTCGACGTGCCGGCTGAAGCCGTCGCGCAGTTCGTCGGGCAGTCCGAGCAGGTGGGCGATGACCAGGATCGGCAGCGCGCGGGCCAGGTGCTGCCGCAGGTCCACCGGCGCCCCGCCGGTGCCGGCGGTGGCGATCGTGTCGATCAGCCCGGCCGTCATCCCCTCGATCCGGTCCGCCAGAGCGGCGACCTGGCGGGGGGTGAAGGCCGCGCTCACCAGGCGGCGCAGCCGGCGGTGGTGCTCGACGTCCGTCGTGGACATGTTGCGGGCCGTCACCCACAGGGCCAGCGGCCAGCCGGCCGCCACCGACCCGTAGTCGGGCCAGTGCTGCGGGCCGTTCTTGGCGATCCTCGGGTCCTTGAGCAGCGCCTCCAGCAGGTCGGGGTCGGACACGGCCCACGCCTGCACCCCGAGGATGTCGGCGGGCGTGGCGGGCCCGCGCGCGATCAGCTCGGCGCTCTCGGCGTCGCGGGCCCGCCCGGTGGGGTCCAGGACGAGCACTGGGCGGTTGACCGGACACTCCAGGGGGCGGTTCAGCGGGGCCGGCCGATTCTCCAACTGACGCTCCACGAGGGCTCCTTCACACGGGTTGAGGTGACGGGTCACGCACGCATGTTCGAGAATGGTCGGCCGCCCGTCACCTGTCGAGTGCGCATCCCCTCGCCCCCGCGCGCCCCAGCGCGCCTCCGCGCGCCCCTGGGCGCGCCCCCGCCCGGCCGCCGAACCGCCCGCCGTCGCCTGCCCCGATTGACGAGGACCGTCAACTCACGTGACCCGCGAGGGCCGGGCGAAGGCGATGGACGGCATGACGACGATCACGATGCCTCGACCGACGCCCCGTCAATTCGTGCAGGCCGGCGGCGGGGCGCGCTACGCGGTGGCGGTGGACGCGGTCGGGACGGGGCTGCTGCGGCCGTTCCTGCTGCTGTACGGGATCACGGCGCTCGGGCTGGGCGCGCGGTCCTCGGCGCAGACTCCCGGGGCGCTGGGGCGGGGCGTGCCGCGGCCGCCGGGTTCGTCACTGTCGTTGTCGAGGTAGAAGGGGGCGAGGGCCTCGTCGAGCGCCCCCTCGATGTCGTCCGCGGCCTCGGGCGGCAGGCATACCGTCACTCCCAGGTGGGCCATCCACTCCTCCTCGGGGTGTCCACGATGCTGCCCTGTCGGCGGACGGCATCGCACCTGGGCCGACACCTGCTGTCACCGCCCAGGCCCGCGTGATCTCATGCGCCGCAGCGTGAGTGACCCCGGCCGAGACCTGGCCGACAACAGTGTCACCCGGCACTCGGGCCGCCTCAACCCCAGACCCAGGCTCAGGCCCCACCGCGCCAGAAGTCGGCCCGTCCGACTTCCTGCTTGTCAGCGGCCAAGATCTTTTCCCCAGGTACGGCCAGATATCGGTCCCCACCGGCGGCCAGTTCGAGTGGGACGCCGGGAGAACCAGTTGCAGAGGGTGACGCCACCGCGATGGGTTCCGCTGCGCGGCCCCGGGTCGCCCGTCCGAGGCTTCAGCGCCCACGCGCCGGGCCTATGCCGGAGGCGGATCCGGTGCGACGCCGGACTGAGAGCTGCGGTCGGGCGCGCGGTCGATGAGGTTACGAACCCTGTGTGAACGCGGTGGCGTGGTCGGCGGCCCACTGGCGAAACGTTCGCGGTGCCGTCCCCAGGATGTCGGCCACCGCGGTGGTGACGTACGCGGGCTGTCCGACCGCCGCGCTCCACGCGGCGAGCAGCATGTCGACAGCCGAGCTGGGTGCCGTACCCTTCCACAGACTTCGGAACTCGTCCGGCGTGATCTCCTCGAAGTCGATCCGGCGTCCCAGGGCGTCGCCGATGAGGCCCACCTGTGCGGCCTGGGTCAGCGATTTGGGGCCTGTGAGGACGTAGTCGCCTCCGACGTGTCCGTCCTGGTGGAGCGTCCGCGCCGCGACGGCTGCGACGTCGCGGTCATCGACCGGTGCCGACTCGGCGGCGCCGTAAGGCCACCGGACGACGCCGCCGGACCGGATCGCGGGCGCCCACCAGGCCGGTGCGTTCGACGCGAACATCCCCGGCCGGACGATCGTCGATTCGAGTCCGGTGGCCGCGACGAGCCGCTCGACCTCGGCGTGCAGCGCTGCCATGGGATTGGGCTGCTGGAAGAGGGGGTGCGGTGTCTGGTGCGGGGAGGAGAGGAAGACGATCCGCCGCACGTGGGCCGCCAGCCGCTCGACGACGGCCTCGGCGGTCCGAGGCGGGGCGGTCCAGACGAGGAAGACCGCACCGGCACCGTTCAATGCCGGGTCGAGCGACTCGGGCACGGTGAGGTCGCCGGTGAAGACCTCGACCTTCCCCGGCAGTGTCGCCGCGGCCTCGGGGCGGCGGGTGAGGGCGCGGACCGGCACGCCCGCGCCGAGGAGTTGGTCGATGACGGCGCGGCCGATCCGGCCCGTCGCCCCGGTTACGAGCACGGGAGGAATGTCTATCTGGTTCATGCCGCCCATGAAAACGTTACTCGGTTAAAAACACAACTTGGTCATGAATGTTACGGTGGTCGGATGGACGAGCCGACGGGACTGCGGGCCCGCAAGAAGGCGCGGACGCGCGATGCCATCGCCGACGCGGCGATCTCGCTGTTCCTGGAGCGCGGCTTCGACCGCGTCTCGGTCAGCGACATCGCCGCGGCAGTCGAGATCTCCAAGCCGACCCTCTTCCGGTACTTCCCCACCAAGGAAGACCTGGTGCTGCACCGGTTCGCGGACCACCAGGGCGAGGCGGCACGCGTCGTCCGTGACCGCAGGTCCGGCATCGAGCCGGTGCCGGCGCTGCACCGCCACTTCCGGGCCGGCCTCGATCGGTTCGACCCCGTCACCGGCCTCAACGACCACCCCGAGGTGGTGGCGTTCCATCGGCTGGTGTTCACCATGCCGAGCCTGGCGGGACGGCTCATGCGCTACCAGCTCGAAGACGAGGAAGCACTGGCGGACGCCCTCGGCGAAGGCATCCAGGCACGCCTGTGCGCTGCCCAGGTACTCGCTATCCAACGGGTGCTCGCCCGGACCAACTGGCAGAAGATCGCTGACGGTCGAACCGCGCGAGACGTCCACACCGAGGCCCTGGCCGACGCCGACCAAGCATTCGACCACCTGCGGTGACAGGCGACACTCCCGCTCGAAGAAGAATCCACAGCCCAGTGCACGCATTGCCACGGGCCCGGCAGGGACGCTGACAGCCGCCGCATCGCCGGACACGATCCCCAGCATCGTCCCGATCCTGCGGTCACGGAAGGTGACGGAGGGGTGGCCAGATAACTCCCCACCAGGTGGCCGCCGGTGGGGAATCTGACCTGGCCACTGACACCTGCTCCCGAAGCCGCTCGGGCCATCTGTGCATCCACAGAGGGCCCGAGAAGCAGCTGCCGCCCCGAACGTGCGATCACCGATCGGGCGTGAACCCCGCGTAGGGCTCACGCAGATGCGCGCGGCAGGTAGTGCGGGCTCCGGTCTTGGCGACCGCGAAGTCGCGACGCTCTGCGATCACCTGGGAGACCTGAGCCTGTACTGCCGTCATGGCAGGCTGAACCACCCTGGGACCAACTCGCCGCTGTGCTGCCGGAGGGGTCGACCGGCGCGGCGGCTCGTCCGCCGGGCTGCCACCGCCCACGTGTCACCGATCTGATCGGCGGTCAGTTCGCACTGGCTTCCGCCCTCCACGCGGGGCGGAGTCGCGCGGCGACGTCGCCGGCCTGGCGAAGACCCGCCTGGTAGGCCGGTTCCCAGGCTGCCAGGTCGCCCAGGTTCGAGCCGAAAGCGCGCACCGAGGCCGGATCGGGGCCGATGGTCACCACGGTGTCCGCCTCCACGGCCGCCAGCTGCTGGTCGAGTGGCTCTCGGGGGAACAGGTGGGCCATCGGCTCGATCACGACCAGTGTGCGGGCACCGGCCGCGAGATCGGCGTTGGTGCCCGCACGCAGCGCACCGTCCATGTATCGCCGGCCGTCGATGGCGACGGGCGGCGCGGCTCCGGGGAAGGCGCTGCTCGCCGCCACCGCGTGCACCAGCGGCACTCCGCTGTCGCGGTCCCACACCACGGGCTCACCGGTGGTCGCGTCCACGGCGGTGATCAGCAGTCGCCGCTCCGGCCACGCGTCCGCACCGATCAAGGCGGCGCGCCCCGCGATCAGCGCCTCATCGGCCTGGGGGTCGGTGCTGTCGAGCGCGAGCCGGCCGACGCGACGCCTGGCCTCGCCGGGTTCCAGGCTGCGGTCGCCGAGCACGGCGAACACCGCGCCCGTCCGCTCGGGGTCCGCCTTGAGCCGGTGAGCTGCCGGGCGAGCCGAAGTCGCGAGCCGACCCGGGTTCTGCCCGGTGGCGAGCAGTGCTCCGACGATCGCGCCGCTCGACGTGCCGACGGTCAGATCGGCCTCGCCCGGATCCACGCCGTCGCGGCGCAACCCGTAGGCCAGGCCGGCCATCCAGGCCGTGCCGACGTGACTCCCTGGGCCCAGGACGAGTGCTCGGTCGAAGGTGGGCATGGTGGTCTCCCCTCGTTGTTGAAACAGTCGTACCATATATTTGCTGACGCTGTTTCAGTTCAGGTTTCCGAGAGGAGATCCACCGTGGGGCGACCCGCAGATCCCACCCGGCGTGAGCGCACACTGGCGCGGGCGACCGACTACGTGCTGGCGCACGGGTTGGCCGGGCTGAGCCTGCGACCACTGGCCGCAGCCCTCGACACCAGCCCACGGATGCTGCTCTACGACTTCGGCAGCAAACAGGAGTTGGTCGCCGCGGTCCTCGCCGAGGCCCGGCGCCGAGGTGCGGTGCGCCTGGCCGGGCACCTTCCGCCGGAGACGGGTTCCGTGCAGGAGCGGCTGCGTGGCATCTGGGCGTGGATCAGCGCGGACGAACGTGCGCCGTTCGTCCGGCTGTTCTTCGAGGTGCACGCCGACGGCCTGCTCCACCCCGAGGCCTATCCCGACCAGGGGCGGGCGATCACGGACTGGTTCGACACCCTCGGTGCCACATTCCGGGACGTCTCCACCGGCCCTGACGACACCGTCACGCCCACGTTGGTCATGGCCGTTCTCCGGGGTCTGCTGTTCGATCTCACAGCCACCGGCGACCGCCACCGTGCCGATCGTGCGCTGGATCGCTTCGCCGAACTCCTGAGGTAGTGAACGCACGCGTGGCATGGGGCCATGCGCGACCTCTGGGCCGGAAGCCGGCCCGTCGACCGTCCGACTTCCCACTCCTGAAGCTGCTCGGGCCCTCTGCGTACCCGCAGAGGGCCCGAGAAACCGAACGTCAAGGAACAGCGGGGAGATCAGTGCGCGCCGGAGGGCCGCCGAGGGACTCGACGATCAGCAGCGCCCACTTGTTCGCGACGTCCGAGAAGATCTCCCGTGCCAGCGAGTCCGCGCGCGTCAGGTCCGCATCGCCCGGGCGGCCGGGAAGCCGGGCACCGCCCCCGCACCCCCGGCCACCCTGATCGGCGTCGCGGCACTGGACCTGCCCGAGCACCTGGTCGAGGTCGAGGCCACCGCTGTCCTGGACTGCGACGGACTCGACCGGTGTGCGGTCCTTCGGCCCTGAGTAGCCTTGGGCACCTCCACGTTGGCGGGGTTGAGAAAGGCGGGCCCGTGAAAGGCCGGATCTCGGTGAGGCAGGCGCTGGGACTGCTGACGGGTGTCTGGCTGTTCCTGGGCGGGGCCTACCTGGTGGCGCTCCTGTTCGACGATCCCGGACTGACGGTCTGGGCACCGGCGACCATGTACGCCGGGGGGTGGTGGGCGCGCCACCGGCCATCGGTCCGGGCAGGGCTGGCCGGGACGATCGTCGGCTGTGCCGTGGCCTTCCTGCTCGTGGACATCCTGCGCGAGCACCTGAGCAAGGCCGCCGCGGACGGGCTGGCGGCCGGAACGGCGATGATCCCGGTCGCTGCGGTCCTGGTCGTCTGGACGCACCTGGCACCGGCGTTCGCCCGACGGAACGCGGCCGGCTGACGCGCGCCCGCCGGGCCGAACGCGGAGGCCGGGGAGGGTGTCCGGCTCGTCGTCCGGGGACGACCTCAGGCCGGACACCCTCCCTGCGCCGGGCGCGCCCGCCCGTCAGGCGGTCGGCGCGGTGCCCTGGGCGTTCCGGCGGCGCAGGTGGACGGCGCCGAGGACGCCGGCGAGCGCGACGCCCCCGGTCGCCCCGGCGACGGCCGGGTTGATCATCGGCACCGATTCGGCGGGCTGTGCCCCGCCGCACTGGGAGTGGCCGATGGTCAGGTTGGCGCCGTTCAGGACCGGCAGCAGGGCGAAGCGGGCGGCGTTGACGGTCAGCACGCCGTTGGCGTCGGTGGTCTGCTCGTTGAGGATGATCGTGCCGATGGCGGGGATGCTGACCTTGGTGTTGGCGGGGGCGTTGGCCTGGAGGGTGGTCGGGATCCCGGCGATGGTGACCGTCCCGCCCGCGATCGTGCCGCTGCCGGTGGCCCCGGCGGGGGTGGCGTTGCAGGTGGTGTTGATGCCGGTCAGGGACGCCTGGGCGAGGCCGAGGTCGAGCCCTATCCTGTCGACCGTCGCGGAGGCCGTCGAGGTGCCGTCGGCGGGGTTGCCGGCGGTGGTCGCGGTGAGCACGGAAGTGGTGCTGAACGGCCCGAGGTCGAGGCCGACGAGGGTCTGCGTGCCGCCCGCCGGGTAGGTCGAGTGCGGCGTCGGCGACACGGCGACGAGCCCGCTCAGGGCGTCCGAGGAGACGACATAGGCGTCGGCCTCGGGGGAGGGGAGGGCGGCGTACGCCGGGGCGGCGGAGGCGAGGATTCCGGCGGCGAGCGCGGTGCCGGCCAGGACGCGGACGTGGGTGCGAGTTCTCACAGGTCGGGCCTTTCGGTTGGCAGACCACTGGATCTGTCACGGGATACGGGTGAGGTGCGGGTCATCGACTCCGCCGACCGGTCGTGGCTTTGGCCACGGATCACCGGCCGGGGAGAAGCTCCGTCGGTCAGGCGGTGGCGATCTCCTGGACGGCGGGCGGCGGCTCTGCCGTGCGGGCCGTCTTGTGCCAGGAGTTCTTGCGCCGCACGATCCGCCAGAAGGCGCGGACCGCGACGAGGTAGGTGGTCGCGGCATAGACCGCGAGCGCGAGGCCGTAGCCGAGCGCGGCCCGGCGGCTGATCCCCGGTTCACTGCGACGCCGGTACACCGGCCCCCAGACGGCGAACTCGGCGACCCCCACGAGCAGGTAGAGCGCGATCAGCGGAGCGCCGCCCCGGCCGAGGAAGGAGAGGACGAACTCGGGGTAGGCGACCGAGTTGTAGGCGAAGGCGGCGATCGGCACGGTGTACACGACCAGGCCGATGACCTGGAGCCAGGGCTGGACCATGAAGTAGAGGACTTCGAGGAAGCCCGTCGTGCTGAAGCGGTGCGATCGCCAGACCTGGCGCAGATAGGGCGCGCACTGCATCGCGCCCTGTGCCCAGCGGACCCGCTGGGTGATCAACTGCCGCACGCTCCACAGGGCTTCCTGGTCCACCCAGGCGGCCGTGGTGTAGCCGTTGCGCCAGCCGCCGAGCATCATCCGCAGCCCGAGCTCGAAGTCCTCCAGCAGCGCCCTGCCCCACGGCTCGGCGCTGCCCTGGTCGATCGAGCGCAGTGCGCTGAGCCGGTTGGCCTGGCCGTTGCCGCCCACGTTGACGGTCCGGGTGTACCGGCGGGTGATCTGCATGGCGGAGATCGGCCCGCGGAACTCGATGTCCTGCAACCGGGCCAGCAGGCGGGCGAACCGGTTGGCGAGGCGCCCCCGGCCGGGCAGCGGCACGGCCACGTCGCGGTTGGACATCCGGACCTCGACCTGGACGGCGCCGATGGCCGGGTCGCCGAAGAACGCCGGTCCGGCGAAGCAGTGCAGCATCCCCGGGGAGGGCCGCCCGTCGGCGTCCAGGACGGTCACGACGACCCGGTCGGCGTCGGCGTTCCCGGGCAGCCAGGCTTCGAGCGCCTGGTAGGCGGCGTTCAGGGCGTCGCCCTTGCCCGTCCGTGCCTGTGGCAGCCGGCGGCCGACCAGTTGGACGGGCTGCCCCGCGCCTGCCCGGGCCCGCACCACCTCGGCCGTCCGGTCGTTGGAGTGGTCGTCGACGACCCAGACGCGGGCCTCGGGGAAGTGCCGGGCGAGGTAGTCCAGGGTGGTGCCGATCACGGCCTCCTCGTCCCGGCAGGGGATGAAGAAGTGCCAGCTGAACCGGGTCGGGTCACCCGGGGTGTCCGGGCGGGCCCGCAGGAAGTTGCGCACGATGACGGCGACATAGGCGAGGAAGCTCACCCCCAGGACGAAGGAGAGGGAGATGGAGATGTCGAGCAGGGTCACGGCGCGCCATCCTCGACGTCGTGGGTGGAGGTTCGGGTGATCATGTGGAGGAAGAACAGCAGGGCGACCAGGGCGGCGGCCATCATCAGCACCGAGCCGAACAGGACGTGCGTCCAGCCGAATCCCTCGTCGCCGTAGCGGTGCTGCATGGCGACGATCAACGTCAGGCGCCCCAGGTTGGTGGCGCCGATCAGGGCGGCCGCCAGGACGAAGCCCAGCAGGACCCGCGTCGGCCTGCGCGCGCTGAACAGCAGCAGGACGCCGGAGAGCAGGGCGAGCGGGGCGATCAGCAGGGCGCTGCTGCAACCGGTGGTCAGCGCGATCCCGCGCCCGAAGCCGCCGTCGTCGCCGGCGTAGAGCACCGGCGCGTCGGGGGACGTGAGCAGCATGGTCTTCAGGCCCAGCGTGTGGGAGACGAGCCACTGCGCTCCGGCGATCTCGTGGAAGCGGTAGTAGCGCTCGCCGGCGACCAGGAACCCGCACAGACCCAGCAGCAGCGGACCGAACACCCGGCCGGGCAGCGGGGTGCGGCCGGGGTGCGACACCTGCGAGCGGGCCGGCCGCGACGGCTGGGAACGTTGCGGGTACGCGTCTGCGGTCACGAGGAAAACCCCCTGGGGGAAGGGCGGGTGGCGGGAATCGGCGCCCCGGCCCGTACTGCCGGCTGATCCGGTAGGGGCTCCGGAATGGGCTCCGGGGCGGGCCGAGGGCGGTTTTCCGGCACCCGGCGGAACGACAAGGTGTGGCCGGTGTCCGGGCGTTGGTGCCGGCTATGCCCCGCCGCGGTTCCGATCGGTCGGCTCCGCCGTGTCGGCGGTGTCGGCGGCCAGCCGGCTGCGCCGGATCAGCACGACTCCCACCAGCACCAGCGCCGTGGCGGCCGCGGTCGCGATGCCGAGGCCGGGCGAGCCGGTCGAGGCCAGAATGCCGCCGCCGGCCGCAGTCGGGGGAAGGCCGCCGGTAATGGGTCCGTACATGGACAGTTCCTCTCGTTCTGACCGGATTGTTCCGATCTGGCCAGCCCGTATGTTGCTGCATCGGCCGGATGATCTGACCGGTGCCGCGCCCATCTGAGGGGAAATCACTCATTTGCCTCAATTGGCCGAGCACGAACTGCTGGTGACCAGGTATCCGGCACCGGAGCCGCCCGGCGGGTGCGCATCCGGCACCCGTCCCTGACCTCGCCCTTGACGGCCCGACGGGCCGATCGCTGTCCGCCGAACGGGTGATAGCGCCCGGGGTGAACCGGCTTTTATTGGGCCAATTGGGTGACATTAGGGGCATGTATTGATCTTTTCTTCGAATCCCCTCCCTACCGTCTGCTGTTACTGCACCGACCTCATCCCGCCTCTCGCCCCCTTCGGAGCGCCATGTCCTCGACCGATGTCGCCCTGGTCCTCGGAACCCGGCCGGAAATCGTCAAACTCGCCGGTGTGGTCCGCCTCCTGGGCCCCCAGGCCCGCGTCGTCTGGACCGGCCAGCACTGGGACCCGGCCCTCACCACCGCCTTCTTCGCGCAGTACGGCCTTCCCCGCCCGCACCACCTGCTGAAGGGCGTCGGCGGCGAGCCGCGCGGCCGGCAGATCGGCCACATGGTCAGCGCGCTGAGCGACCACCTCGCGGCACGCCCGCCGGCCGCCGTCGTCGTCCAGGGCGACACCAACACCGCCGCCGCCGGCGCGCTGGCGGCACACTGCGCCGGCATCCCCGTCGTCCATGTCGAGGCCGGCCTGCGCTCCTTCGACCCCGACATGCCCGAGGAGGCCAACCGCCGCCTCATCGCCCCGCTTGCCGACCTGCACTGCGCGCCCACCCCGACCGCGGCCGCGCACCTCCTGCGCGAGGGCATCGAACCGCACCGGGTGGTGATCACCGGGAACACCGTCGTCGAGGCGACCCTGGAGACCCTGCCCGCCGAAGCCGAGGCCCGCCGCATCGTGGCCGAGCACGCCGTCGCCCCGGGCGGCTACGTACTCGCGACCATCCACCGCCCCGAGAACACCGACGACGCCGCACGGCTCGCCCAGATCCTCGACCAACTCGCCGCCCTGGACATACCGGTGCTGCTGCCGCTGCACCCACGGACCCAGGCCGCCGTCGACGCGTTCGGCCTGCGGGCCTCGATCGCCCGGCTGCGGCAGATCGAGCCACTGGACCACGCCGCCTTCCTCGCCCTGGCCCGGCACTGCCGCCTGCTGGTGTCGGACTCCGGCGGAGTCCAGGAAGAGTGCACCGTGCTCAAGCGCCCGCTCGTGGTGGTGCGCAACTCCACCGAGCGCCCCGAAGCCGTGCAGGCCGGCTTCGCCCGCCTCGCCCGGCCCGGTCACGAACTCGCCCGGACCCTGAGGGACTTGCTCGACGACGAGGCCGCTGCCGAACGGCTGGCCAGGCTCCCTTCCCCCTACGGCACCGGACAGGCGAGCGCCGACATCGTCACCGCGGTCCGCAGCCGCTACCTCGCCCCCGGGCGGACCCCCGTACCGCAGCCCGGCCGCGAGCCGCTCGCCGCCACGGCGGCCCACCCCGGGCACTGATCAGGCCGGCAACCACCCTGCGGCGGAAGGGGCTACCGGATCAGCCGCCGCTCCTCTTCACGTCCTCGGCGGCGCGGCGGCTTCCCGGCTCCCCAGGGCGGGCGCGTCGGACAGGCCCGAGGCCCACATCCGGCCGTAGGCCGAGTAGTCGCACAGGTGCCGGGTCACCTCGGCGGCGCTGAGACCCGTGCCGCCCTCGATCCACCAGGAGAGCACCCCGACGACCTCTCCCGTCCACGCCCGGGCCACCACCTCCAGCGGGACGCGCGGCTGAACGCCGGCCTGCCGGCAGCGGCTCCGGAAGACGTCCCCGGCCAGCTCGCCGATGATCCCGGTGAACTCCCGCAGCGCCCGGCCGTCCCCCTCGCCGCGAAGGATGACCTGGCAGGCCGGCCGCTCCCGCTCGGCGTGCTGGAACAGGTGCAGCAGCGGCAGTTCGGCGATCCCCTCGGCCCCGGCGTCGGCCTGCTCGACCGCCGGCATGACGCGCACGCGGTCCAGCGCGAGGTCGCGGACCACCCAGACGAGCAGGTCCTCCTTGTCCCGGTAGTGGGCGTAGAACGTGGCGCGGCCCACGTCGGCCCGCTCCACCAGCTGATCCACCGTGACCGTGTGGAACCCCTTCTCGAGCACGAGCTCGACCAGCGCCGCACCCAGCGCACTGCGCGTACGGCGCACCCGGCGGTCTTCAATCACCTTCACAGGAGAACTAACGCTCCTGACAGCGCCTGGTCACGACCGGGCCGCGGTGGCCGGGCGAGGGAAGTGCGGCGCCTCAGGGCAGCGGGGTGCGGGACTGCGGCTCGTCGAACTCGGGGGCGTCGATCCCGAGGTCGGACGCGATCACAGCCCGGTGCGGTCCCTCCACCAGACGAACACCTCGGTGCTCGGCTGCCGTTCGGAGAACAGGCCCGACGGGGAGACCTCCCGCAGAAGCCGGAGCAGGTCCGCCTCGAAGCCGGCCCGGCGCGCGCCGAACAGGTGCGGGGCCGAGGACGACATCGAGAAGACCTGGGCGACCACCTCGTCGCGCGTACGCTCCAACGCCTGCCCACCGGGGACGACATGGCGCTGGAGGCCGGAGAACCCCGCCCGGGCGAGCACCGCGGCCTCGTCGTCGGGCGTCCCGTGCGGCAGCACCCCGCGGCCGGCCCGTCGGACCGGCCCCAGGTACCGCCCGACCAACGCGTCCACGGCCGCACCGGGCACCGCCGGGTGCGGAAGGCCCTCCACGGAACGGGTCTCCGTCTTCAGATCCGAGATGTGCACCAGTGCGCCCCCCGGTCGGAGCATGCCCCGCATGGTCGCCGCCACCGGCCCGCGGTCCATCCAGTGGAAGGACTGGCCGAAGGTCGCGACGGTGAACGTTCCGAGCCCCGCGGGCAGATCCTCCGCCCGGGCCAGCACCCACCGCGCCTTCCAGGCCACCCCGGCCTCGGCGGCCGCGCGCCCGGCTTCGGCGATCATCCCGCCGTCCGGGTCCACACCGACGATCTCGCCGAACAAGTCGGCCAGGCCCACCGCAAGGGTGCCAGGACCGCACCCCACGTCGACCAGGCGCCCCCGTCCGTCGAGCCTCAGAACCCCGGCGAGCACATCGGCCAGCCCGGGAGCGTAGGGGAGCCTTCCGCGCCGGTAGTAGGCGGCCGTGCCCCAGAACAACGAGTCGTCCCACTCCCAGTCGGCGGCCACGTCCACCCACCACCCTTCTCTCGATCCACGTCCACCCGGCGTCCGATGATTCCACGGCGGCGACCGGTACAGCCCGGCGAAACCCCGCGAGTCCTACGGGTGGTGGGGTAGTGCCCAGTTGAAGCCCGCCGTTCGTGCCCGCCTCCCCGACCGGGCCGCGCGCCGAGCGGTCCGGCCGTTCGTCCACCACGGACCCGGGCGGGCGGGAGTGGTGGGACACCGGCGACTCCGGGCCGCCCCGCATTCGGCGGCGCGTGACAGAGTGAGCGGGAAAAGGGGTAATGACTCGGTAAATCGACTGCTTGCCAAGGAGAATGACGATGACTCAGCAGAAGCTCGACGTGTGGGCGTTCGCCGCCCCGCTCGTCCTCATGGGGTTCGGCGGGCTGAGCCTCTACCTCGGCCTGCCGGACGACGGACCGGTCACGTGCGGCAGCTCGACCATGTACCCCGGCGACTACTGCGGACCGCTCGCCGGGCGGGTGATCACCGGCAGCGGCGGGCCGCCCGCGAGCAACTACGACGCCATCGCCGCCGAGCAGCACGCGTCCACCCCCTTCGCCATCATCCTGGGCGTGGTGCTCCTGGTGGCCGGCGCCGCCGTTCTGGCCCTGCTCGTCCACGCCGCCCGGCGGCGCCCCGCCCAGGGCCAGACGTTCTGACCCGTGGGGGCGGGGGCGTCGCGCCGTTCCTGTTCGGTGCGGTGAGGCCGGGCCCGTCCAGCCCCGGTGGCTCCGGGCGCGACTCGGCGGGGCGCGGCCGCTCGGGCCCGGGTCGGCTCGGGGGCGTCCGGGCCTGTGGTTGGGCCGGCTGCGAGCGGACGTCCGTGATCGAACGTCCGTGGCGGAACGGGGCCGTCGGTCCCGCACCCCCGTCCCCACCCCGGGGGGTGATCATCTCGCCGTCGCCGCCGCCGGATAGCCTCGTCCGCGCACGGCTGGAACGGATCGACGGGGGACGCGACACCATGGAGCACACCGACGGCTGCGACGAGCGACTGGCGGCCGAGGGGGAGGTGGCCGTCGCGCGGCTGGCCATGGACTCCGGGGACCTCCCGCACGCCGCCGACCACCTCGCGGACGCGATGACCACCGACCCCCAACTGCCCGAGCTGCACGAGGCGCTGGCCGAGCTGTGGGCCCGTGCGGGCGGCGCGGAGGCGGCGCGGGAGCTGTTCCCGCTCGACGGGCAGGTGTACCTGGGCACCGTGGTCTGCCGGGCGCACGTCGAGGCGGCGGCGGGGGACTGGGACGCCGCCGTCGCGCTGCTCGCCTCGGCGATCCAGTACGAGCCCGGCAAGCCCTGGGCGCACACCGCCTGGCTGGGCCGGGAGGACCTGCCGGAGCTGGTCTCCCCGGACGCCGTCGCCCAGGCGGTGATGCGGGCCGCCGGTACCCTCCCGGACCCGCTGCCGGAGGAACTGCGCCCGGCCGTCCAGCCGTTCGAGGACTTCGCCCAGGCCGTGGTGGCCCGTCACCCGGACCACCCGCTGCTGCTGGCCGTGGTCTCCGGGCTCACCCGGCGCCTCGGTGCCACCGCGCGCGCCGTGGAACTCGCCGAGCACGCCCACCGCCTCGCGCCCGAGTACCTGCCCGCCGTGATGCTCGGCAACGCCCTGCGCGCCCACGGCGAGCCGGACCGCGCGCTGGAGGTCTGGGAGGCGGAGCTGGCCCGCGACCCCTCCGACACCTACCTCGCCGTGGACATCGCCGAGCTGTACGGGGCCACCGGCCGGCCCGCCGAGGGGCTGCCCTGGCTGGACCGGGTCCTCGCCACCGAGCCGGACCACCCCAAGGCGGGCCCGGCGCTGCACGGCCTGCGGCACGCCGTCGACGGCGGCACCGCCCACCTGGTCGCGCTGGTCGACCACTACCGCGCCCACCCCGAGCACGACTACGCACCCGATCTGCTGGCCCGGCTCTGCAGGCGGCAGCCCTGGCTGGGCATGGTGCCCGGCGCGACCGAGGCCACGGTGAACGTCCTCCACCAGGTCCTGAAGTCGTCCGACACCGGCCGGGACAACGAGATCACGTGCACCGTCTCGGCGCTGGAGCCGCCCAGTTCGCTGCTGGCCCTCCACCTGGCGCTGCCCCGGGCGACCGTCGAGTACCGGGCCGTCCTCGACCCCGACCCCCGGCTGCCGCTGCGCGAGGTCGGCACCCGGGTCTGGACGTACGACGGCACCGACCCGTGCCCGGCCGTCGCGCCGCCCTCGGCGAGCGGCGCCGAACTCGTCCGGGGCACCGCCGAGATCGTCTGGCCGAGCCTGCCCGCCGCGTACGACCACGCGGTCCGGCTCGCCGCGCTGCCGCTGGACGACCTGGTCGGCGTGCTCGCCCACCCGCCCGCGCCGCGTGAGGAGGAGCTGGGGCAGGCGCTGCTGGCCCACCAGCCCGAACTCTGGGTGCGCGCCGTCCAGTCCTTCGCCTGCCTCGGCATCGCGCACCACCGCACCGACCAGCCGTGGGAGGGCTCGGACCGCCGCCGGGTACTGCTCGACCTGCTGCTCGGCTCCGAGGACTGGGTGGTCGAGGCGGCCGGTTTCGCCCTGACCGCGATCGGCTGGACGCACCCCGAGGTCCGCGCCGACATCGCCGCCCAGCTCCGGACCCGGCTGCGGTACTCGGCCGAGGCGTCCCAGCGGCGCGAGGTGACCGTGCTGCGGTCGGTCTGCACCCTCGTGCTGGCCTGCCCGTGGCTGGACGAGGCCGATCTCGACCTGGCCCGTCGCCTGATCGAGCGGGACGACCTCGCCCGTGCCGCCGAAGCCACCGAGGAGGGCGAGCACCGCGAGCGGGAGGCGATCGAGCAGGCGAAGGCGCCGGCCCGCGCCGAAGCGGAGGACCCGGAGGCCACAGGGGGCAGGGCGGCCCAGGGTGCCGAGGAGAACGAGGAAGCCCTGGAGGCCGAGAAGGCCACGGAGGCCGAGGAAGCCGCGGAGCCCAAGCCCGTGGCACCCCGCCCGGGCCTCCTCCGCCGCCTCCTCGGCCGCGGCTGAGCAGGCCCCCACCACCGCCCGCCTGAGCCCGGGGCCCCGTCCCGCCGGTACGGACCCGGGCAGGCCAGGGTGCCGCGTCCCGGCGTACGTGGCGATCCCCTTCTCCGTGTTCACCGGCTCGATCGACGGCCTCGGGCTGGAGCGCTGCCTGGCCGAGGCCGGGGACGAGGACGGCTTCGTCGCCTTCGTCCACTGCCTTCTTCCGGAGCCGGACGAGGAGTTGATCCGGCGGATCGCCGGGATCGTCGGCGAGACCTGTGAATTCGATGACGGTTTCGCAGAACTGACGGAACGTCGGAAAGCGCGTCGGTGACCGTCCGCAAGGCCGCGGGCGACAGCTGCTCGTTCACCGAAGGGCACTCCGGCTACTCCGCCGTCCCCCCGGCGGTGACCGAACCGGCCGGTGGCCACTACGGGGTGCCGAGGCATCCAGGCGTCGCCGAACTGGCCGCGGCCATCGCCAACCGAGGGTGAACACGCCTGTCACCAGCCGAGGGTGAGTGTGCATGCCACCAAGTGAGGGTGCACGTGCACGTGCACGTCACCCGCTCTCTGCCCCGGGCGCGCATTCCTGGCGAAGGCGGATAATGGAGGTATGGAAACGGGTTCGACCCGTGCGCCAAGCGTGTGGGTGGCAAGAACCCCCTTTCCAATCAATGGCATACCTATGTTGTCGGTTCAGCCGCAGCCTGCCTTACAGGGGCGACGCGGGTCCGGCAGTGTGCCATCACAGAAAGGACACCATGATGGCAATCTTCGATGGCGGGTTCGGCCGGGGTCGAGGCCGGGGTCGCGGTGACTTCGGACGTGGACGCGGCGACTTCGGACGCGGCGACTTCGGTCGCGGCGACTTCGGCCGTGGCCGCGGATACGGCCGGGGTTTCGGATACGGACGCCGTGACCGTTGGTGGTACTGATCTCCTAGGTCGAGCTGGGATTAACTCCCATGCCGGGGACCGGCGGTACGCCGCCGGTCCCTGCTTCCATGATTGGGCAGTGATTCTGTGGCCGAAGCGATGTCTTTGGAACCCCGGGCCGATCCCCTGGCGAGCGGATCGAGCGGATCGAGCGGGTCGAGCCCATCGAGCGCATCGAGCGGTTCGAGCGCGTTGAGAGCCGAGGGACCGGTGGCGGCGGCACGTACCGTCCCGCTGCGGGAGGCCTTCCGGCGCTTCTGGCCGTGGGTGCACCCCGACGCGCGGTGGCTGCCGGTCAGCGCGGGCCTGCTCCTCCTGGGCGCGTTCGGTGAGGTGGTGTCGGTCTGGCTGTTCAAGTACCTGATCGACGACGTGCTCGTGCCCAGACACTTCTCCGCCTTCTGGCCGCTCGCCGGGGCCATGGTGGCCGTGGCCGTCGTGGGGGCGCTGTTCGCCTTCGCGGGCGGCTACGCGGCCACCAGAGTGGCCGAACGGTACATCCTGCGGCTGCGGACGGCCACCGTCGCCCATCTGCACACGCTGACCCCCGACACGCTGGAGAGCCGTTGGCGCGGCGACGTGATGTCCCGCCTCACCGCGGACATCGCCGCCATCGAGCAGCTGGTCTCCTCCGGCCTGATCACCGGGGGCACGGCGCTGGTCAGTCTGGTGCTGTTCGGAGCGGCGGCGGTGTACCTGAGCTGGCCGCTGACGCTCGCCGCCCTGACCGTGGCACCCCTGTTCTGGCTCTCCACACGCTTCTTCGGGCGCCGCATCATGGCCCGGGAGCGGCAGGTCCGCCGACGGGTCGGCAGCGTCACGGCCGTGCTGGAGGAGAGCCTGCGCAACGCGGTCATCGCCCACACCCACGGCCAGGAGAAGCATGAGGTCGAGCGCGTGCACCGGGAAGGCACGGCCCTGCTGAACAGCGAACTCGGCGCCGCCCGGGTGGCCGGCCTCTACCCGCCGGTGCTCAGCGTTCTCGAAGTGATCGCCGGACTCGTCGTCGTCGGCGTCGGCGCCTACGAGCTGGACCACGGGGCGCTGACCCTGGGCGGACTGCTGGCCTTCGCCGCCTTCATGGCGCAGCTCTTCGAGCCGGCCCAGCAGCTGTCCGGGCTGGCCACCGTCATCGGCGCGGCAGGCGCCTCGGCCGAACGCGTGCTGGAACTCCTGGACATGCGCAGCCCGGTCCAGGAACGTCCCACCGCCCGCGATGTGCACGACGTCGAAGGGCGGGTGTCCTTCGAGGGCGTCGGTGTCAGCTACCCGAACACCCCCGGCCGGCCGGTGCTGACGGACCTCACCTTCGACATCGGCCCCGGCGAGGTCCTGGCGATCACGGGGCCGAGCGGCAGCGGCAAGTCGACGCTCGCGAAGCTCCTGATCCGCTTCCTGGACCCGGACGCCGGAGCCGTCCGCCTCGACGGCCACGACCTCAGGGACCTGACCCTCGCCTCACTGCGCGAGGCCATCACCCTGCTGCCCCAGCAGGCGCCGCTCTTCCACGCCACCATCCGGGACAACATCGCCTACGGCAGGCCGGAGGCGTCCCGGAGCGAGATCGAGAACGCCGCCCGCAACGCCGGTGCCCACGACTTCGTCATGGCCCTGCCGCAGGGCTACCGGACCGAGATCGGGGAGGACGGCTTCCAGCTCTCCGGCGGACAGAGCCAGCGCATCGCCATCGCCCGGGCCTTCCTGCGCAACACCCCCGTCCTGATCCTGGACGAGCCCACCGCGGGCCTGGACCAGCAGGCCGCCGCCCATGTGATCACCCCGCTGCGCCACCTCATGACAGGGCGCACCACCCTCCTGATCACCCACGACCAGGGCTTCGCCCGCACGGCCGACCGCATCCTCGCCCTGGGCCCGGTGGACAGCCCGCTGAGCCGGTCCGGATGACACGGGCCCCCTAACCGATCCCCGGCAGCGGGTCCTGCTCCACCTCGTGGCGCGGGACCCGTTCGGCCGGGTCGCGGCACTCCGGGCCGAGGCGGAGCATGCGGGACTCGGGGTCGTGCAGGGGCCGGTGGCAGCGCCGGCAGGTGACGCGGACGCGCAGCGGCTCCGGCGCGGGTGTGCCGGGCAGGGGTTCGGCTCCGGGGCTGGTCATGGGGTAGACGGTAGCGGGGCGGCGGCCGTGCAAGGATTTCCCCCATGGCCACCGACCGCAGCAGCGCAGGAGACCCGGCGCGCACCCTCGCCCTGCTCTGGGGGCCGGCGACGGAGGAGAAGCCGGGCCGGCGCGGCCCGAGGCAGGCGCGCTCGACGACGGAGATCGCCGCGGCGGCCATCGCACTCGCCGACGCCGAGGGCGTGGACGCCGTCACCATGCGCAGGGTCGCCCAGGAGCTGGGGCTCTCGCCGATGGCGCTCTACACCTACGTCCCCGGCAAGGCCGAGCTGCTCGACCTGATGCTGGACACCGTCTACGCGGCGATGCCGCGGACCGCCCCGGCCGGTGACGGCTGGCGGGCCCGGGCCGCCGCCGTCGCGGACGACAACCGCGCTCTCTACCGGGCCCACCCCTGGGCGGCGGCCGTCTCCACCAGCCGGCCGCCGCTGGGCCCGGGCCTGATGGCCAAGTACGAGTACGAGCTGCGCGCCCTGGCCGGTACCGGCCTGCCCGACGTGGAGCTGGACGCGGCCCTCACCCACCTGCTGGGCTTCGTCCAGACCTGCGCCCGGATGGCGGCCGACGAGCGGGCCGCCCGGCAGGACAGCGCGATGACCGACGGGCAGTGGTGGGCCGCCAACGCCGACCTGCTCGCCCGGGTCTTCGACGCCGAGCGCTACCCGGTCGCCGCCCGGGTCGGCGCCGCCGCCGGCGAGGCCCACGGCGGTGCGTACAGCCCGGACCACGCGTACGCCTTCGGCCTGGCCCGGGTGCTGGACGGGCTGGCGGCACTGATCGCGGAGAACGGCCGGATCGCGGAGAACGGGCCGACGGGACACTGACCGGGAGGCCGCCGCCGGCCCCGCGGTCAGGCGGACGTGCCCGGGGCGAAGGCCGCCTCGGCGATGCGGTGGATGTAGGGGCTCTCGGCGCCGGTCAGGCCGGTCGGGTTGATCGAGTAGACCACGTGACGGCTGTTGTCCCGGGTGCCGAACATGCCGCTGGTGTAGCCGGGGCGGGAGCCGGTCTTGCCCCAGACCACGATGCCGCCCGGGAGGGTGGCGCTCATCAGGCCCATGCTGTAGCAGGCGTGCTCCCCCGGGCAGTTCCTGTTGCGGTGGTTGGGGACGTCCGGGACGGTGAAGAGCAGTTCCTGCTGGGCGGGCGGCAGCAGGCGGCCGCCGAAGAGCGCGGTCATGAAGCGGTCCAGCTCGGGGGCGGTGGAGATCATGCCGCCCTCGGCCCAGGGCCACGGGCTCTGCTCGCTCACGTCGACCTGCCGGGTGCTGCCGTCGGGGGCGGTCACGGTCAGGTAGCCGTGGGCGTGCGGGCCGGGCAGCCGCGGGTCGGTGGCCTCGGGGGCGTAGGTGTGGTGCAGACCGAGCGGCCGGGCGATCCGGGTCTGCACCTCGTGGTCGAACGTCTGCCCGGTGACCCTCTCGATGATCATGCCGAGGAGGAAGGTGTTGAGCCCGTTGTACTCCTGCGCGGTGCCGGGCTGGAACTCCTTCGGGTACGTGAGGCCGTCGGCGACCACCTCGGCGGGGGTGGCGCCGTGCAGGCGGTGGTCCACGAACCACTGGTTGCTGCCGTCGCCCCAGATCTCGGTTCCGCCGCCGGCCGGCAGTCCGCTGGTGTGGTTGAGCAGCTGGCCGACGGTGACGTCCGGGTAGCCGTCCGGGAGCAGTCCGGGCAGGTACTGCTGGACGGTGCCGTCCAGCTCAAGGTGTCCCTCGGCGGCGAGTTGGAGCGCGACGGTGGCGGTGAACACCTTGGAGACACTGCCGATCCGGAAGCGGGCGTCGGCGGGCACCGGCCGGCCGGTCGCCAGGTCGGCGCTGCCCGAGGTGCCCGACCACCGGCCGGCGCTGCCGGTGATCCGCACCAGCGCACCGGTGACATCGGCGTTGGGCAGCCCGGCGATGGCCTGGCGCAGCGCGGCGGCGTCCAGCGGCGACAGCTTCGAGGCCGCGGTGTTCGAGGCCGCAGCGGCGGGTGCGGCCGCGGAAGCCGGAGCGGTCGCACCGGCCGTCAGCGCGGCGAGCAGCGTGCCGGTGGCGGCGAGAGTGGTCCAACGAGGGCGGCGCGGGCTGGTCTTCACGGCTTGCTCCAGGGTGATCGGCGGCGTCCGGGTCCTCGACCCGCGACGAGCCTTCCGGAGTGCGGCCGCCCGGCCATCCGGGGCGCACCCTGACCGGACCCTGAACAGCTGCCGGGGACAACCCCGAGACGGGCTGGGCAGGTGTCAGGGGCGGTGCGCGACAGCCGAGTTCACCACCGGGCGGCGCGGCCCGGCTCAGCGCGGCCGGGCGTCGTACTCCGCGCGGGCCTGCTCGACGGCCGGGACGCGCTCCTCGGACCAGCGGGCGAGGGCGGCGACCAGCCCGGCGGCCTCCCGGCCCAGCGGGGTGAGGCTGTAGTCGACCCGGGGCGGGATGACGGGGTGGGCCTCGCGCAGTACGAAACCGTCCCGTTCCAGGGTCTGGAGGGTCTGCGCGAGCATCTTCTCGCTGACGCCGGAGACCCGGCGGCGCAGCTCGCTGAAGCGGTAGCCGCGCTCGGCCAGCGCGGCCAGCACCAGCACGCCCCAGCGGCTGGTGACGTGCTCCAGGACGCCCCGGGACGGGCACATGCGGTCGTAGACGTTCGGCGGGGGCAGTTCGCCGAGCGGCACGGCCTTGGTCATTACCTGCATGTCAGTACCCTACTTCAAAGTGCGTACTTTCCAGAAGTTAGTGCCATCCCTAAGGTGAGTGTCGAGCAGGAAGTTCAACACGCAACCATGTGCAGGGAGCAGCGCTATGTACGTCGTCACCGGAGCCACCGGACAGCTCGGCCGGCTGGTCGTCGAGGGCCTGCTGGCCAAGGTCCCCGCGAGCGAGGTGACCGTCGCCGTCCGCTCCGCCGGGAAGGCCGCCGACCTGGCCGAGCGCGGCGTGACCGTCCGGGTGGTCGACTACGACCGGCCCGAGAGCCTGGCGGGCGCCTTCGCCGCCGGAGACCGGGTGCTGCTGATCTCGGGCAGCGAGGTCGGCCGCCGCATCCCGCAGCACCGCGCCGTGGTGGACGCGGCGCGGGCCGCCGGTGTCGCGCTCCTCGCCTACACCAGCGCGCCGGGCGCGGCCACCTTCAGGCTGGCGGACGAGCACAAGGAGACCGAGGCGCTGATCCGCGAGTCCGGGCTGCCCTTCACCTTCCTGCGCAACGGCTGGTACACCGAGAACTACCTCGGTGACGCGGCCGGCACGGTGGACCGCGGTGTGGTGATCGGCAGCGCCGGTCAGGGCCGGGTCGCCGGCGCCACCCGCCGGGACTACGCGGACGCCGCCGTCGCGGTGCTGGTCGGCGAGGGCCACGAGAACGCGGTGTACGAGCTGAGCGGCGACGCCGCGTGGAGCCTCGCCGAGCTGGCCGCCGCGTTCGCGCAGGCCTCGGGCAAGCCGGTCGAGTACCGCGAGGTGGCCCCGGCCGAGCACCTGGAGGTGCTGGTCGGCGCCGGTCTGCCGCAGGGCTTCGCGGAGATCCTGGTGGACGTGGACGCGGGCATCGCGCGCGGCGAGCTGGCGGGCACCCCGGGTGACCTGGCCCGGCTGACCGGCCGGCCGACCGTCCCGCTGGCGGAGAGCGTGAGCGCCGCGCTCCGGGGCTGACGCCGCCTGCGGGGCCCGGCCGCCCCGACCGGCCCCGCCCGACAGGCCCCGCCCGGCAATGTCATGACCAAAAACCGAATACGGAGATGACAGTCTGCCTTCCCGCCCGCTACCGTCGGCTCGACACACGCGCGCGTTTCGGAGGGCAGGCCGTCATGCCGGAGACAGATCAGCGGGAGGCCGGCCGGGGCCTCTGGTACGGCGTCGCCGCCTACGGGATGTGGGGGCTCTTCCCCCTGTTCTGGCCGCTGCTGGAGCCCGGCGCCGCCGACGACATCCTGGCCAACCGGATGGTCTGGTCACTGGTCGCCGTGGTGCTGCTGCTGATCGCCCAGCGGCACTGGGGCTGGATACGCCCGCTGCTGCGCCAGCCCCGCCGACTCGCCATGCTGGGCGCGGCCGCCGCCGTGATCTCGGTCAACTGGGGCGTCTACATCTGGGCCGTCAACGCCGGGCACGTCGTCGAGACCAGCCTCGGCTACTTCATCAACCCCCTGGTGACCATCGCCTTCGGCGTACTGGTGCTCAAGGAGCGCCTGCGGGTGGCGCAGTGGACGGCCGTCGGGGTCGGCGCCCTCGCGGTGGCCGTGCTGACCGTCGGGTACGGGCGGCTGCCCTGGATCGCGCTGACCCTGGCGCTCTCCTTCGCCACCTACGGGCTGCTGAAGAAGAAGGTCGGGCTGAGCGGGCTGGAGAGCCTGGCGGCCGAGAGCGCCTTCATGTTCCCGTTCGCGGTCGGCTACCTGGTCTACCTGGAGATCAGCGGACGCGGCACCTTCGGGCACACCGTGGCCGGCTCGTTCGGCTGGGGCCACTCGGGGCTGCTGATGCTCAGCGGGGTGATCACCGCGATCCCGCTGCTCTGCTTCGGCGCGGCGGCGGTCCGGGTGCCGCTCACCGTGCTCGGGCTGCTGCAGTACCTGGCGCCGGTGTTCCAGTTCCTGATCGGCATCGCGGTCTTCCACGAGTCCATGCCGCCCGCCCGCTGGGCCGGCTTCGCCCTGGTCTGGGCCGCGCTGGCGCTGCTCACCTGGGACGCGCTGCGCCGGGTGCGGGCGGACCGCGCGGAGCGGGCCGCGCTCGCCGCGGGGCTCGCCGCCGGGGCCGGCACCGAGGCCGCCACCGCTCCGGCGGCCACCCGCTGAACCGCCCGGCGGGGGCTTCCCGGCGCCGGGAAGCCCCCGCCGTCCTACGCCGTGATGTCCCGGCTGGAGAAGCGCGACCAGGCGGCCGAGCCGAAGACGGCGACGTACGCGGCCTGGAGCCCGAGGTTCTTCAGCACACCGTCCCAGTACATCGGCTCCCGCAGCAGGTCCCCGAAGCTCAGCCAGTGGTGGGTGAAGAGGAACGGCTGGATCGCGTGCAGCTGCGGGAAGCTGTCGAGGATCTGGACGGTGATCACCAGGCCGACGGTGGCGGCCATCGCCGCGATGCCGCTGCCGGTGAGCGTCGAGATGAACAGCCCGATCGCCACCAGCCCGGCCAGCGAGGCGGCCACCACACCGGCCACCAGCACCGCCCGCAGCAGGGCCGAGCCGAGGCCGATGGTGTCCCCGGAGATCAGCGTGACATCGCCGAGCGGGAACAGCGCCGCGCCGGTGGCGAGCGCCGCCAGGGCGACCGTCGCGGTCGCCGCCAGGCAGAACACCAGCCCGGCGGTGAACTTGGCGGCCAGCAGCCTGGTCCGGCCGGCCGGCGCGACCAGCAGATAGCGCAGCGTGCCGCCCGCCGCCTCGCCCGCGACGGAGTCCCCGGCGACCACGCCGACCGTCATCGGCAGGAAGACCGGCAGCGCCACCGCCAGCGCGGTGAACACCAGGAACAGGCCGTTCTGGGTCACCTGGGCGATGAAGGCCGGGCCCTCGCCGCCGCGCGGCCCGTCCGTCTCGATCCTGACGACCGTGCCGATCAGGACCGGCAGCACCGCGAGGATCGCCAGCAGCACCATGGTCCGGACCCGGCGGAAGGTCAGCCGCAGCTCGCTGCGGAACAGCGCCAGGAACCCGGCCGCCGTCTGCGGCCGCCGGCCGACCGGAGGCGCGGCCGCCCCGATCCGCTCGCCGGGCCCGACCTGCCCGACCTTCTCAGCCCGCCCGACCTGCTCAGCCTGCTCAGCCCGCGACATCGAAGCCCTCCCCGGTCAGTGCCACGAAGGCGTCCTCCAGCGTCCCGCGTTCGACCCCGAAGCCGCGGACCCGTACCCCGGCCCCGACCAGCGCGGCGCACAGCCCGGGCAGCACCTCGTCGGAGAGCGCCCCCAGCTCGCCGTCCACCCGGCCCTCCCCGGCCGTCACCGCCGCGACCCGGTGCGCCGCCAGCACCTCGGCGGCCCGTGCCACGTCCGGCGTGCGGACCACCAGCCGGCCCTGGGCCCGGGCGGCCAGTTCGGCGACGGTGCCCTGCACCACCAGCCGGCCGCGCGACATCACCGCCGCGTGCGTGCAGACCTGTTCGATCTCGTCCAGCAGGTGGGAGGAGAGGAACACCGTGGTGCCCTCCGCCGCGACCTCCCGGACCAGCGCCCGGATCTCCCGCATGCCCTGCGGGTCCAGGCCGTTGGTCGGCTCGTCCAGCACCAGCAGCTCGCGCGGCTGGAGCAGCGCCGCGGCCAGGCCGAGCCGCTGCTTCATGCCCAGCGAGTACGCCCGGGCCCGCTTGCCGGCGGCGGCCGTCAGCCCGACCCGCTCCAGCGCCTCGGTGACCCGCCGCTGCCGGGTGCGCGGGTCGGCCGTCGGGTCGGCCGCGTCGAACCGGGCCAGGTTGTCCCGGCCGGAGAGGAAGCCGTACAGCGCCGGGCCCTCGATCAGCGCGCCGACCCGGGGCAGCACCGTGGAGACGGACTGCGGCATCGACTCGCCGAGCACCGTCGCCACACCCGCGGTGGGCGCGATCAGGCCCATCAGCATCCGGATGGTGGTGGTCTTGCCGGAGCCGTTGGGCCCGAGGAAGCCGAAGACCGAGCCCCTGGGCACCGTCAGGTCCAGCCCGTCCACGGCGAGCTGGCCGCCCCGGAAGCGCTTGGTCAGGCCCCTGGTCCTGATCACGTCGTCGGACGGGACGCCGGACGGGGCAGCGGACGGGACGGCGGCGGGAACGGCCACGGGGGCCGGGCGCGTCTCGGCGCCCCGGCCCCCGGCCGACTCCGTAACGTCCCCCGTTACGGGAGTCTTCGTCACTCCTACTTCACCCCGGCCGCGCTCTGCAGCACCGGGAGCGTCACCGCGCCCGCGAAGACCCGGCCGTCCTCGGTGACCAGCACGTTCAGCACCTTGGTGCTGATCAGCGTGCCGCCCCCGACCGGCTTGCCCAGCGCCTTCACCAGCGACTGGAGGCTCTGGCCCCCGCCGTGGCCGTTCTGCCCCTGGCTCTTGCCGTCGTGCCGCCCGGGCTTGGCCTCCTTCGGCACGGTGACCTCGCCGGTCGGCAGCTGGGCGCTCAGCACCGCCGTCCAGCCCTCGCCGACCACGTTCAGGCCGTCCGGCCCGGCGTGGCCGCCCCGGCCCGCCGGCCCGCCCTGCGCGTCCGGCGCGGCGTGACCGCCCTGGCCGGCCTGCCCGCCCTGCGGCCCGTCCGTCTTCTGCTCCGTCACCTTGGCGCCCTTGGGCACCGAGAAGTCGAAGGTCCTGGCGGCCGGCTCGGCGAAGGAGACGTCCGTGAAGTGGACGTCCAGCACGGTGCCGCCGTCGGCGCCCTTGACCACCACCGCGAGCGGCACTCCGTTGTCGGCGGCCACCGCGATCCGGACCTCGCCGATCGTCGAACCGGACTGGGTGGGCTTCACCGAAAGCTGGTACGCCTTCTGCCCGGCCACGCTCGCCGTGCCGTCCACGGTGACGGCGGTGGTGCCCGCGCCCGCCGTGAGGAACTGGCGGGCGGCCTCCTGCGGGGTGGTCGGCACCCCGGTCAGCGGGACGCCCTCCGGCCGGGCGCCCTGGGGGTGGGCGCCCTGCGGGAGCGTCAGGTGGACCGCCTCGTTGGTGGAGCTGTCCCAGGCCCAGGCCTGGTCACCGTTGTGGACGAGCGTGTACCCGGCCAGGTTCTCGATCAGGTCGACCCGCTGGCGGTCCGGCCCGGCCACCGCCACCCGCAGGGTGTGGTCGCCGCCGAGCAGACCGCCCAGCTTCGCCCCCGGCGCGGCCGAGGAGGACCCGGAACCGCCGCCGCCCGCGATCGCGCCGCCGGCCGCCGCCCCCAGCAGCTGACTGGGCACCCCGAGGTCGGCCGAGACCGAGACCGTGCCGGAGAGCGTCTGCGCCTGCGAACCGAGCACCTTCGCCACCACCTGCTCGGCCGTCAGCGCGGGCAGGTTCGGCGGGGAGTCGTCCGCCAGCGCGGGCACCAGGCCGATCCCCGCGGCGATCACCCCCGCCACCGCCACCGGTACCACCACCCGCACCGCCGTACGCCGCCCGGACCGGTACGGCGCGCCGCCGCCCCGGTAGTCCTCAGTCGTCGTGTCGTCCGTCATAACGAGCAACCCCTCCGTAGCCGTGACCGACTGCCTGTGCCCCTCCATTACACGGCCACCGGCCCGTGGAGGCATCGCTCTGCAGGGCCAGATCGGGGTAGTTCCGGTGTCGCAGCCGACCCTGAGACGCCCTCAGGGTTTGCCTCCTCCGGACGTACGAGAACTGGCGTAGGGTCGCGCCATGGACGCAACAAGCACCCCGACTGCGAACGCGATGCGGCGCGCCCTGCGCCGTGCCCGGGACGGCGTCGCGCTGGACGCGACCGAGGCGGCGGTCCTGCTCCAGGCCAGAGACGACGACCTGCGCGACCTGTGCGCGAGCGCCGCACGGGTACGCGACGCGGGGCTGGCGGCGGCCGGGCGGCCCGGTGTCATCACCTACTCCAAGAGCGTCTTCATCCCCCTCACCCGGCTCTGCCGCGACAAGTGCCACTACTGCACCTTCGCCACCGTGCCCGGCAGGCTGCGACGGGCCGGACACGGGATGTTCATGTCGCCGGACGAGGTGCTGGACGTCGCCCGGCGCGGCGCCGAACTGGGCTGCAAGGAAGCCCTGATCACGCTCGGCGACAAGCCCGAGGACCGCTGGCCCGAGGCGCGCGAGTGGCTGGACGCGCACGGCTACGACGACACCATCGCCTACGTCCGGGCGATGTCCATCCGCATCCTGGAGGAGACCGGCCTGCTGCCGCACCTCAACCCCGGGGTGCTCGGCTGGACGGACTTCCAGCGGCTCAAGCCGGTCTCGGCCTCGATGGGCATGATGCTGGAGACCACCGCCACCCGCCTCTGGAGCGAGCCCGGGGGCCCGCACCACGGCTCGCCCGACAAGGAGCCGGCCGTCCGGCTGCGGGTGCTGGAGGACGCCGGGCGCAGTTCCGTCCCGTTCACCAGCGGCCTGCTGATCGGCATCGGCGAGACGTACCAGGAGCGTGCCGAGTCGCTGTTCGCGCTGCGCCGGGTCTCCCGGGCCTACCACGGCATCCAGGAGCTGATCCTGCAGAACTTCCGCGCCAAGCCGGACACGGCGATGCGCGGCATGCCCGACGCCGAACTGGACGAGCTGGTGGCCACGGTCGCGGTGGCCCGGCACATCATGGGCCCGGCCGCCTGCCTCCAGGCCCCGCCGAACCTGGTCGACGGCGAGTACGAGCGGCTGATCGGCGCCGGGATCGACGACTGGGGCGGCGTCTCGCCGCTGACACCCGACCATGTGAACCCCGAGCGCCCCTGGCCGCAGATCGACCGCCTCGCCGGGCACTCGGCCGCCGCCGGCTTCGAACTGCGGGAACGCCTCGCCGTCTACCCCGAGTACGTCCGGCACGGCGAGCCCTGGCTGGACCCGCGGGTGCTGCCGCACGTCCGGGCGCTGGCCGACCCGGAGACCGGGCTGGCCCGCCCGGACGCGGTGGTCCAGGGCCGGCCCTGGCAGGAGCCGGAGGACCTGCCCGCCTCCTACGGGCGGACCGACCTGCACACCGCCATCGACACCGAGGGCCGCACCGGCGACCGCCGGGCCGACTTCGAGGACGTCTACGGCGACTGGGAGGTGCTGCGCGAGCAGGTGGGCGCGAACGGCGCGCCCGAGCGGCCGGCGGGCGATCTGCGCGAGGCCCTGGCGGTGGCCGCCGACGACCCGGTGAAGCTGACGGACGAGCAGGCGCTGGCGCTGTTCCACGCGGACGGCCCGGCGCTGGACGCGCTCTGCCGGATCGCCGACGACGTGCGGCGGTCGGCGGTCGGCGAGGACGTCACCTACTGCGTCACCCGGAACATCAACTTCACCAACGTCTGCTACACCGGCTGCCGGTTCTGCGCCTTCGCCCAGCGCCGCACCGACGCGGACGCCTACACCCTCTCGCTGGAGCAGGTCGCCGACCGGGCCGCGCAGGCCTGGGAGGTCGGCGCCACCGAGGTCTGCATGCAGGGCGGCATCCACCCGGACCTGCCCGGCACCGCCTACTTCGACATCGCGCGGGCGGTGAAGAAGCGGGTGCCCGGCATCCACGTGCACGCCTTCTCGCCGATGGAGGTGGTCAACGGCGCCACCCGCACCGGGCTTTCGATCCGCGACTGGCTCCAGCAGGCCAAGGAGGCGGGCCTGGACACCATCCCGGGTACGGCGGCGGAGATCCTGGACGACGAGGTCCGCTGGGTGCTCACCAAGGGCAAACTGCCCGCCGCGACCTGGGTGGAGGTCGTCACCACCGCGCACGAGCTGGGCATCCGCTCCTCGTCCACGATGATGTACGGCCATGTGGACACCCCGGAGCACTGGCTGGGGCATCTGCGGCTGCTCGCCGGGATCCAGCAGCGCACCGGCGGCTTCACCGAGTTCGTGACACTGCCGTTCATCCACACCAACGCGCCGGTCTACCTGGCCGGCATCGCCCGGCCCGGCCCGACCGCCCGGGACAACCGGGCCGTGGTGGCGATGGCGCGGCTGCTGCTCCACCCGCACATCCCCAACATCCAGACCAGCTGGGTCAAGCTGGGCGCCGAGGGCGCGGCCGAGATGCTCCGCTCGGGCGCCAACGACCTGGGCGGCACCCTGATGGAGGAGACCATCTCGCGGATGGCCGGTTCCGCGTACGGCAGTTACAAGTCCGTCCGGGACCTCCAGGCGATCGCCGAGGCGGCCGGCCGGCCGCACCGCCAGCGCACCACCACCTACGGCGAGGTGCCCGCCGAGCGCCGGGCCGCGGCGCTGGCCTCGGACGGGCACCTGCCGGAGCTGCTGCCGGTGCTGGAGTAGGGCACCTGCCAGAGCTGTGCGGCGGTTCGTGGAAGTGCTGGTGCCCGAGGGAACCCCTCGACTTGTTCGGGCATTCGAATACAGTGCGAAGGCGCGCGACCGGCCGTGCGTCGCGCGCCTGTTCCCCGGACGAAAGGCACCTCGTCGTGATGCCACTGTGGTCACGCGCACAGCAGCAGGACTTCCGCAGCCGGGTGCGGGGCTGTCTGCTCGGCGGGGCGATCGGCGACGCGCTCGGCGCCGGAATCGAGTTCGAGTCGCTGGACAGGATACGGGCGGTGCACGGCCCGCACGGGGTGACCGGCTACGTCCCCGCGTACGGGCGGAGCGGCGCGATCACCGACGACACCCAGATGGTGCTGTTCACCCTCGACGGCCTGATCCGCGCCCATGTCCGCCGGGACACCGGCAGTTGGCACCCGCCCACCGACATCCACCTCGCCTATCTGCGCTGGGCCGCCACCCAGCGCGACTGGGGCCCGGACGAGCGCCGGGCCGACCTCGGCTGGCTCGGCCGTGAGGAGTGGCTGTACGCCCAGCGGGCCCCCGGCCAGGCCTGCCTCTCCGGCCTCTCCGGGCCGGACGCCGACCGGCTGGGCACCCTGGACGCACCCAAGAACCCGCACTCCAAGGGCTGCGGCACGGTGATGCGGGCCGCGCCGTTCGGGCTGCTCACCACCTGGGAGCCGGGCCTGGTGTTCCAGCTGGCGGTGGAGTGCTCGGTGCTCACCCACGGCCACCCCACCGGCTACCTCTCGGCCGGGGCGCTGGCGGTGATCGTCCAGACCGTGGCCCGCGGCGGCACCCTGGAGGAGGGCGTCCACCTCGCGCTGGCCCTGCTCTCCGAGCGGCCGGCGCACGAGGAGACCACGGCCGCGCTGCGGGCCGCGCTGGACGCCGTCCGGGCGGGCGAGCCGTCCGCCGAGCGGGTCGAGGCGCTGGGGGAGGGCTGGGTCGCCGAGGAGGCGCTGGCGATCGGGGTGTACTGCGCGCTGGTCGCCCACGACGTGCGGTCGGGCCTGCTGCTGGCGGTGAACCACTCCGGGGACAGCGACTCCACCGGCGCGATCTGCGGCAACCTGCTCGGGGTGCTGCACGGTGACACCGCGCTGCCGCCCGGCCTGGTGGCCGGTGTGGAGGGGCGCGGGGCGATCCTGGAACTGGCCGACGACTTCGTCCTGGAACTGATGCACGGCCCCGAACTGCACGGCCAGGAGACCCCGGAGGGCGCCGCCTGGGCCACCCGCTATCCGGTGCTGGGCTGAACGCCGCTTCCAGGACGCACAGTTGCCCGTAGCGGTGCCCGTCGCCGGGGGAGGACGACGGGCACCGCTACGGGCAACTGGGCCGAGAACGGACCCCCGGACCCGGACGGGACCGGGCCAGGATCAGAATCCGCCGAACGCCCCTGTCCCGGCGGCGGTGGCGAAGGCATTCCAGGCGTCGGACGAGAAGTGCAGTTGCGGGCCTTCCGGATCCTTGGAATCCCGGACCGACACCGCGTCCGCCAGCGGGGTGGCGATCTCCACACAGGCGCCGTTGCCGCCGCTGTGACTGCTCTTCCGCCAGGCCGTCCTGTTCTCGAAGGTGGTGCTCATTCGTGGTATCCCTCTTCAATCGTGGCTATCAGTGACCGGCTCTCCGCCACTCCGAGCGCCGCTGCGCGCAGGTGGTCGTAGAGACTGGTATAGCGGCGCACGTCCGCGTCCTTCTCGAGGTAGAGATCACTCGTCACCCCTTCGAAGTAGACAACCGTCGAATCGGCTGACTCGGGGAACTCCAACAGGGAGAATGTCCCGGTCATACCGGGGTGGGCACCGTGCGAGAACGGGATCACCTGGATGGTGATGTTGGAGCGCTGACTCAGCTCCAGCATGTGCTTCAGCTGGCCGGCCATCACCTCACGGCTGCCGACCTCCCGGCGCAGCACCGCCTCGTCTATCACCGTCCAGAGACTGCCCAGCCGGTTCTCCCCGTGGACGCGGTCCTGGCGCTTCATCCGGACCTGGACCCGCCGTTGCACGGAGAGCGCGTCGGTGTCCGGCTGGGTGCCCTCCACCACGGCCTGCGCGTACTGCTCGGTCTGCAACAGGCCGGGGACGAACGAGGACTCGTACGCGCGGATCGAGGAGGCCTCGGCCTCCAGCCCGATGTAGACGCTGTACGGGGTCGGCATGTCGTTGAAGTCGTGCCACCAGCCGCGCTGGCGCGACTCCTTGGCCATCTCCATCAGACTGGCGCGCATCTGCTCGTCGGTCACGTTGTAGACGTCGCAGAGGTCGCGCACATCGCGCTGGCTGATGCTGCGGCGGCCGTTCTCCAGGCGGCTGATCTTCGACTGGGAGACCATCAGCCGGCCGGCCACCTCCTCGGCCGTCATCGCCAGGCCCTCGCGCAGCTTGCGGAGTTCGGAACCAAGGCGCCTGCGGCGCACGGTGGGATTGATGTTCGCGGACACGTCGACCTCCGGCCGGACCTCGGGTGATCGTTGGACCGGCAGCCCTCGGAACACTGTTGAAATTGGGACCAACCCCCCTGACTTGGAGCAGCATGTCACCTTGGATCAGGTCGGCGCCGGGGAATCGCATGAGCGCGGTAGATCGGATCATCAGAAAAGCGCTTCGGCGAGACGGCGGGTGCCTCCGGATGGTATGGCGGTGGTGCGGCTCGATCCGGTAGTGCGGTGATGGTGCGATGGCGGTGGTGGTGCCGCGGCCGGGCCGCGGTGGCGGTGAACGGGTGTTGCGGAGACGGTATCCGCTGAGGCACATGCTGATGGCACGTGCCCGGGTGTTGTGGACCGGTCTCCGCCATGGCATCCGGGCCGGGTGCGGGGACGGCAGAGGGGCGGTCGCCGGGCGACTTCCGTCGCGGGCGATCGCCCCTCTTCCCTGCTGGGTACTGCTCGGTCCCGCCGCTGTCACCGGGGTTGCTCACCCGGGTGACTCACTCGGGAGCCCGCCGCGGACTGGCGGCGCGAGCGATGCGCCGCGCGCCGCCTCGCGCGCCGGACGACGTTCCCGCCGGGAACCTGCGCGGCCGTACGGGCCGCCGGACGGGCCGTGCGGGCCATGGGACCGGTTCGTCGGGCCGTGGGACCGGCCCGACGACCGACGGCCGGTGCGTCTGTCGACACGGCCGTCGGTGCGGTCGGTGCGGTCGGTGACGCGGTCGGCGTCGGTGGTGCGGCCGGAGCCCTCGGGAGCCTCCGTCAGCGGACGCCGACGCGGGACGGCGTGGCCCGCCCGCCTGCCGCGCCGCGACCCGCCGTGCGCTGACCCGGACGGCCGGTGCCGGCCGGGGCGCCGCCCTGCGGCGAGCGGTTCTGCTGGGCCGGCAGGCCGTTCTGCACGTCCATCACGGCGTGCGCGACCATCCCGCCCAGCGGGTCGTAGCGGATCAGATCGCGCAGCCGGGACCGCGACGACCGCCCCTCGTTGCCGGGGTACAGGTGCTTGCCCAGACCCACCGAGTGGGCCAGGGCCGCGAGCGCGGCCGTCCGCGGGTCCGGCGGCACGCCGGTGCGGATCGCGGTGTCCAGCCGCTGCTTTATCGCGGCGTTGGTGCAGTCGTCGGACGCCTGATAGCGCGTCGTCGGCAGGACCCCGCACACCTGGCCCGGCACGGCGGTCACCATGCCGCACCGTTCCAGGTGCGCCAGATAGGTCTGCCGCAGCCCCAGCCGGGGCCCGCCGATCCAGTGCGCAGCGCGAACCGGGCTGCCGCGTCGGCGCAGCAACTCCAGTGCGTGGTCCAGCGTCGGGTCGCCGGTCGGCCGTGGCAGCACCACGGCGATCCGGTCTCCCTCCGGGACGATCCGTCCGGCCAGGGACAGCTCGACGAGCTGTGCCCCGGCAAGTCCGAGGTCGAGGGTCTGCGGCTGCGCCGTGGTGCCCGTGGTCGGGTCCAAAGCGAGCAACAAGAGTTCCTCGGGAACAGTTCTGCGGCTCTTGCCCATCCAAGCCTCCCCGCGTGGATGAATGACAGCGTGACGCCTCTCACACGGGCTTGTCGAGTACGCCTCCGAATCGTGACCTTGCGGCGGGGCCGGGGAACCGGCGGCGGCAGGGTGGGCGTCTGACCGGGGGACAGCCCGGAGTGCGGCCGTGCGGCGACAATACGCGCCGGTCGGGCGGGGTGTGGGCGGTCGGAACGGCCGCCGGTGGCGGAGACTGTACTGGTACATGGGGCGGGGCGTCGGCTTCCCGAAATCGGGTCTGCCGGTGCCCCGCCGGGCGTTGAGGAGGCTGGGTTACGTGGGCGAGTCCCCCGACAGGGTGCTGCGGGACGGCGAGCGGGAGCAGGAGCGGGACCGCGAGCGGGCCGGTGTCGGCACCGGCACCGCTCCGGCCGGCGCTCCGGCCGCCGCTTCGGCGGCGAGGGCCGCGGCTCCGGCCGAGCCGGACGACGCCGACGCAGCCGAGGCCGCCGACGGAACCGGGGCCGCCGACGGAACCGGGGCCGACGGCGCCGCCGAACCCGCGGCGGGCGGTGCGCCGCGAGCGGCGAAGGCCGGCTCGACCGTGCAGCTCCGTGTCCGGGATGTGGACACCCGAACCACCATGCTGCGCCTGCCGGTCGACAACGCGACCACCGCGCTGCGCCTGCCCGATGAGGTGCTGAGGCCGGTGGGCCCTGACGGTTCCGCAGGTGACGGCGGTGAGAGCGGTGAAGAGGCGGCCGGAACGCCGACGGGTGCCGCCGCCGCGCCGGCCGAGCGCCCGGCCGCCGTCGATCCGCGTCTTGCGATCCGGACGGCCGTGGCGGCCGGGGCGGGAGGGGTCGCGAAGGCGGTGGAGAAGACGGCCGACGCACCGGAGGCGGACCGGTCCGGGGGTGCCGCGGGCGCCGGGGGAGCTGCCGAGGGCGCCGCCGAGGCCGCGGACGTCGAGAAGGCGGAGAAGGGCGAGAAGCCCGAGGAAGAGGAAACGGAGAAGGCCGAGAAGGCCGAGGACGTTCGGAACGCGGACCAGGCCGAGACGGAGGCCGCCGAACAGCCCGAGCAGCCCGCCGAGCCCGCCGAGTCCGAGCCGGCCGGGAAACCGGAGAAGGCCCGGGCGTCCCGGGCCCCCGCCGCCGGTACCGTCCCCGAACCGCCGGCGCCGAAGCCGCTGCCCGGTCCGGCCCCCGTTCCCGGGCCGGAGCCCGAGCCCGTTCCCGAGCCCGTCCCCGAGCCGGAGCCCGTCCCCGAGCCCGTCCCCGAGCCGGAGCCGACGCCCGAGCCGGAGCCGACACCGAAGCCCGAGCCCGCCCGCAAGCCGGCCCCGAAGCCCGTACCGGTCCCGGTCCCCGAGCCGCTCCCCACGCCCGACCGGCAGCCGGTGCCGCCCGCACCGCCGCTGCCGAGGCCCGAGCCGCTGCCCGTCCCCGAGCCGATGCCGAGGCCGGAGACGACGGCCGAGGCCATGGAGGTCCTGGCGGCGCTCAACGCCCGCCCGGTCTCGCCGCTTCGCCGCGCGCTCAAGCGGATCACCATCTGGACCGTCTTCCTGGCCGTCGTCCTCGGCGCGGTGGCGACCGCCCAGCTGCTCCGGCCGCTGCCGAACACCAGGGTGAAGTCGACCTCCCCGGGCAGCTTCGCCTTCGGCGGCGACCCGCTCGACCTCGCCTGGCCCGCCAAGGGGCAGTCCGCCGCCGAGGTGGTCGGGGTCGGCAGCCTCGGCAGCTCCGGCCCGGAGACGCCGGCCTCGATCGCCAGCGTCACCAAGGTCATGAACGCCTACCTGATCCTCCAGGCGCACCCCCTGAAGAAGGGGGAGAGCGGCCCGAAGATCACCGTCGACAAGCAGGCCGCCCAGGAGTCCGGCAACGTCGACGAGTCCAAGGTCACCCTCGTCGAGAACCAGCAGCTCACCCAGTACGAGGCGCTGGAGATGCTGATGCTCCCCTCCGCCAACAACGTGGCCCGGCTGCTCGCCCGCTGGGACTCCGGCTCGGAGGAGGCGTTCGTGAAGAAGATGAACGACACCGCCGCCGCGTTCGGTATGACCAACACCGTCTACGCCGACCCGGCCGGGTTCATCGCCGACACCAAGAGCACCGCCAAGGACCAGCTGAAGCTCGCCGAGCGGGTCATGCAGAACGAGGTCTTCCGGCAGATCGTCTCCACCCCCGACACCACCTTCAACGGCCAGAAGATCTACAACACCAACCAGCTGATCTCCCCGAAGAACGGGATCATCGGTGTCAAGACCGGTTCCAGCACCCCGGCCGGCGGCTGCCTGATGTGGGCCGCGTACAAGGAGATCGGCGGCGTCAGGCGGCTGATCCTCGGCGTCACCCTCGGCCAGCCCGCGACCGCCACCGAGGGCATCCTCAAGGTGGTCCAGAACGTCAGCGCCAAGCAGATCCAGGCCGCCCAGAACGGGCTGACCGGACAGACCCCCGTCAAGCAGGGCGACGTGGTCGGCCAGGTCGACGACGGGCTCGGCGGCAAGGTCCCGGTCGTCGCGGCCAAGGACCTCACGGTGGCCGGCTTCCCCGGCATCACCGCCACCCTCACCCTGGACCCGGCGAAGATCGGCCACAAGGCCCAGGCCGGGACCGAGGTCGGCGTTCTGCGCTCGGGCGAGGGCGACAACCGGGTCGAGGTCCCGGTGGTCCTCCAGTCCGACCTGACCCCGCCGTCCATCCTCTCCCGGCTCACCCGCACGCTCTGAGCGGCCACCGGCCCCTGAGGCCCTGACGGAGGGGGAGCCGGCCCGGCCGGCTCCCCCTCCCGCCGTTCCGGCCCCGGGCGCCGCCGGAACGCGCGGTCAGAACCGGGTGCCGCCCCAGACGCCCGGTTCGGTGCGGGTGCCCAGAACGTGCGCGACCGGCTCCTCCTCCGCCACCACCCGGCCCAGCGCCAGCGCCAGCGTCAACCCGGCGAACAGCACGATCAGCCAGGACAGACCGGTGAAGATCACCCCGTACGCGCCGAACTCCGCCACGCTCTTCGCCATCGCGTGCGGCAGATAGATCCGCGCCGCCACCCCGAGGGCCATCACCGTCACCCCGCAGAGCAGCGCCCCCGGCAGCAGCGGCAGCCAGCGCGCCCGGCCACCCAGCAGCAGGTGCTGCGTCCACCACCAGAGCGCGGTGGTGCTCAGGAAGGCCAGCGGCAGCCCCAGCCAGGCGCCCGCGCCGAAACCGTCCCGTACCGGCGTCTGCAAGGCCAGCCAGATCAGCCAGACCGCCAGCCAGACCAGCCAGCGCCAGGCCGCCAGGCGCGTGCCCGCCCTCGGCAGCTCCCAGCAGCGCTCGCAGACCCGCTGCATCGCCCGGCTGAGCGCCGTCGCCGACAGCAGCGTCACCAGCGCGCCGACCACCCCGAAGCCGGTGTCCTCCTCGTGGCTCGTCGCCAGCAGCTGCTGCAGCGACTGCTGCGCCGCCCCCTGCACGCCCAGCTCGGTACGGAGCGAGTCCAGCACACCGGTGCGGATCGCCGTCGGGGCGAACACCGACACCACGAACAGCGCGGGCAGTGCGCTCAGAAAGGCCTGGGCGGCCAGCCGGGTGGCGCAGTCCAGCAGGTTCACCCGCAGCAGCTGGCCGACCGCCCGGCCCACCAGCGGCACCTGGTCGGGCAGCCCGCGCGCGAACCGCGTCAGCTCCGCCGACCGCTCCCGCAGCCGGGCCGTCCGCCGCCACTTCCCGCCGTCCGGGGGCTTCCCGTCCCCGCCTGCGCTGCCGCTGCCGCCGGTCCCGCGCCCGCCGCTGCCGTCGTCGCCCGGGGGCGGACCGGTCGGCTGCTCGCTCACGGGCTCGTCCTCCTCGGCCGCCGCCGGACGGGCGTCCGGGGCGCCCTGATCACCGGGCTCCATGGTCACCCGGCCCCCGGCCACCCGCATCCGGGCCGCGCGCCCGCGAACGGACCGCAGGCTCAGCCGGTACGGTCCAGCAGCGCGAGCGTCACCCCGCCGAGCGGCGTCACCCGGCCCGGCGCGCCGTACCGGGACCGGAGCACCCGCGCCTGGTCCTCCGGCATCGCGGCCAGCGGATCGGCGGTGTCCCCGAGCACCAGCAGCCATATGCGCTGCCCCTGCCCCACGCACTCGGCGGGCCGCGGACAGCCGACCGGGAAGAGGCCCTCCGCCTGGAGGGCGCTGCGCTCGACGAAGACCGGGGACGGCCGCACACCGTCCGGCAGATAGTAGGAGACACCCGCCCAGATCATCGCCCAGCTCTGGTCGCCGAGCGGGGCCGCCAGCCCGTCCCCGGGCCGGTACCCGGCCGCTATCAGCCCGGCGGCCGCCCGGTAGGGCTCCTTCGAGCGCGAGTGCGAACCCGCGTACCGCACCGAGGACTGCTTGGGCAGCGCCACCAGCGCGGGCACCGCGAGCAACCCGACCGCCAGCAGCGCCCCGGCGGCCCGGAGCTGCCCCGGCGTCCGGCTGCGCCGGGCCGCGGCAGCCACCGTCGTGTACACCGCGCGGACCCCGCCACCGCCCAGCGCCGCCCAGGCGGGCAGCGTGAACAGCAGATACCGGTCGACGAAGTACGAGGTGCTGCCGCGTGACACCAGCCAGACGCCCACCACCGGCACCACCGCGAGCAGCAGCAGCTGGAGGGCGGGCAGCCGCCGCGCGGGCAGCACCAGCACCAGCAGCGCGAGCAGGACGAAGCTGTGGAACACCGAGGCCGAGCCGAACAGCGGCTCACCGAAGTGCCACAGCTCGCTCAGCGAGGGCGTCCCTATCCAGCCCAGCTGCTGGCCCGACTGCCGGCTGCCCAGCACCACCACCGGCACCACCGGCAGCGCCGCCGCACCCACCGCCAGCGGGTACTGCCAGAACAGCCGCCGCTCCACCGCGCCCCGGGTGCGCCACAGGTGCAGCGCCACCACCATCAGCTGCCCGGCGAGGGTGCTGAGCGAGATCAGATGCCCCGCGCCCGCCGCCGCCATCGCCACGCCGTACGGCGCCCAGCGCCGCAGCCCCGGCCGCTCCAGCGCACGCAGCAGGAACCAGGTGGCCGCCGCGACCGCGCAGGTGACCAGCGCGTACGAGCGGGCCTCCTGCGCGTACCGCGAGACCAGCGGCACCACCGTGAACAGCAGCCCCCCGCCGATCGCCGCGACCCGCCCGCCGAACAGCCGCTCCGCGGTGAGCGCCACGAACGCCGCCGCGCCGGCCATCGCCAGCACCGAGGGCAGCCGCAGCGCGATCGCCGAGTCGCCGAACAGCGCCGTCCAGCCGTGCATCAGCAGGTAGTAGGCCCCGTTGCTGGCATCGATGTGCTGCAGCAGCCGGAGCAGATCACCGAGCGACCGGGTGGCCACCGTCCAGGTCGCCACCTCGTCCCGCCACAGCTCGGGCGTCCCGAGCCGGTACGTCCCGACCGCGAGCATGGCCAGCGCCGGCCACAGCCACACCTGCCCCAGCAGTCGGACAACCGTGCTCGAAGCGGCAGCTGGTCTCATCGGGCAGGCCTCGTCGTGGCGATGGAGCGGTTGGGTCCTTCGCAGGCTACTGGACTGCTCCTGACGCCCCATCGCCACCCGGCCCTCCAGCCGCCCGTCCCGTCCGGCCCCGCCGGATCCGCTCGGCACAACCGCCGAGCGGCGGCCGATCGAGGGCCGACAGTGACGATGGGGCGGGGCCGGATCGGCCGGATCCCCGAAGCGGCCGGTCGATCCGGTGACGTGCCGAACGCGTCGGCACCGACGTCGAGCCGGTCGTGGGTTCCGGCCTCGCCGGGTGGGTGGTCCCCGCACCGGAGACACCAGGACGATCCGCCCGCGGCCGAGGCCCCACAGGCATCCGTTCACCCGAATGGCCGGTACGGATGAGGACGGGTGCCCGCGTGCCTACGCTGGGGAACGCGGGGCCGGAGCTGCGCCCGGGACCATGTCACCGGCATGCGGGGGCGCGCGGGGGAAGCCGCTCCGAAGACATCGGACGAGCAGGGTCACGGCTCTCGTGAACCCGTGATCGTGTCCGGGTCCCGCGTTCTCGGAAGGAGCGAATGACGATGACGTCTGTCACCGCGCCGACGCAGTTCCTCGTCCTGTCCCAGGCGGACCTGGGCAGGCCGCTCCAGGTCCAGCTCAACGGGCTGGTCGTGGTGGACCTGGAGACCAACGCCAGCATCGGATCCGACTGGCGCTACACGCCGCTGATCGGGGGCCCGGAGTCGTTCGAGCTGCTCAGCGACGCCGAACTGTCCGGCAAGATCCCGGGTTCGTCGGGAGCCCACTCCTTCCTGTTCCGTGCCGTGCGGCCCGGAACCGGGGAGCTGAGGTTCGAGCATGAGCAGCAGGGCCAGCCGGACGGGGAACCGGTCCTGTTCACCATCGAGATCGTGCCGGCTGACTGAGCTCGGGGGATCTGGGCGGTACCGCCCGGGAGCCGGGCCTTCGACCGGCCGGCGCCGCGGCGCTCCCCCGGTTGAACCGCCGACCACCCGGGCGGTGCCGCCACCTCGTGGCCGCACGCGGCCGCGATCTCGGGGGAGCCGCTCCGCCTGGGCGGCCGGGGTCACCGCCCGGGCAGCGCCACCCGGCCGGCAAACACGCAGATCAGCGAGGTGTCGACAAACAGAACAGGGGCCGGGGCGCAGCGGGGGGAGATCTCCGGCAGTCCGATCCGCTAGTCTGTCATCGGTCAGTCGGCTGTCCCGCTGCGGACACGGGCGCCACCCTTCCCCGGGTGTCGCCGGGAGCGCGTGCCCACTGCCTGACCAGGGCGTTTGTCCAACCAGCCCGAAGCCCCTTCCGGGTTTCGGCAAGGTCCTCGACAAGCCCCGCCTCAGTAGCTCAGGGGATAGAGCACGGCTCTCCTAAAGCCGGTGTCGCAGGTTCGAATCCTGCCTGGGGCACAGAGAACGCACAGGTCACAGGCCCTCCGCCCACCCGGGCTGGAGGGCCTGTGGCGTTCCGGCGCACATGCGGTACACGTGGCCGGGGCGGGGCCGCCCGGGAAGCGCCGCCGCCCCCGCCGCCGGTTCGCCGGCCGTGGGCCCGGGCCGGGTTTCGGGGGAGGTGAGGGTCGGCCTACGCCCGGGGGAGGAGGCCGGACGGGACGGGGTCCGCCTCGGGGATGATCAAGGAACCGACGTTGTGGCGACGGAAGCGGACGCTGTCGCTCCGTAGGCTCTTCATGATCCTGACGGCGCATCATGGCTGATCAGAGGCGTGAAACCGAGGAACGATGACGACGTACAGGTACACCATGGCCGAGCTGCGCGGACAGCTTCGGCAACTGCTCCTCACCGGGGCGGCGATCGCGATGGGCGTGGCCTTTCTGATCGCCTCGGTCAGCGGGAGCGGGGCGCTGGTGGACTCCTTCAGCCAGACGGCGGCCGCCGAGGTGGGGCCGGGCGATCTCCAGGTGACCGGGGCCACGGCGCAGAGTGTGCTGGACGAGGGGACGGCCGCCCGGGTGCGGCAGGTGGCCGGGGTGACGGAGGTCTCGCTGCGGCAGACCGGCAGGGGCGGCGTACTGACCCCGGCCGGTCTGCCGCTGGACGAGACCGCCGTGGTGAGCTCCGTGGCGTCCGACCCGGCCCTGCGGTGGCAACTGCTCAAGGACGGCCGGTGGCCGGGCGGCCCCGGCGAGGTGCTGCTCGACGCCGAGACCGCGCGGCGGATCGACGCCGCGCCAGGTGCGGACGTCCGGCTGGCCCTGGCCGACGGCGGCACCGCCACCGTCCGGCTGGTCGGGACCCTGGACGGGCGCGGCGCGCCCAGCTTCGCCGGCCGGCCCGTGGTCGCCGTCCCGGACGGGCAGGTGGAGCGGTACGCGACCGGCGTCAGCGGCACCCGGCTCGACCTCCGCCTCGCTCCCGGCACCTCCCGCTCGCAGACCGCCGAGGCGCTGCGCGGCGTCCTCGACGGCCAGACGGAGGTCCGCACCCGGGAGGCCTCCGTCGCCGAGGCGACCAAGCAGAGCCGCACGCTCTACGGGGTGGTGCTGATAGCCGCGCTGTCGTTCGTGCTGATCGCCCTCGCCGTCGCGCGCATGGTGGTCAGCAACACCTTCGCCGTCGTGCTGGCGCAGCGGACCCGCCAGCTCGCCCTGTTGCGGTGTGTCGGCGCCGACCGTGCCCAGATCCGGCGACTGATCCGTCGTCAGGGCCTGTTGCTCGGCGCGGGCGCGTCGGCCGCCGGAGTGCTGCTCGGCACCGGGTTGTGCGCGGTCGGGACGGCGCTGGCCGGCACCGTCGACCTCGGACCGGTGCACCTCTCGCTCATGCCGTCCCCGCTCACCTGTGTGCTGGCCGGGCTGTTCGGCGTCGCACTCACCGTTCTCGCCGTACGCGGCCCGGCGAAGGCCGCCGCGGCGGTGCCGCCGATCGCCGCGCTCGGCGGCGCGCACAGCGCCGGCAGCGGTACGGCCCGGCTGCGCGCCGCCGCGCTGTCCGTGCTGCTGCTGGTGGCGGGCGTCGGTCTGCTGGCGGCCGGGGTGGTGGCCGGACCGCCGTTGTCGCTGCTCGCCGTCACCCTCGGTGCGATCAGCAGCTTCTTCGGCGTGCTGCGGCTCTGCCACCGACTGCTGCCCGCGGTCGTCGCCGCGCTGGGGGCACCGGCCCGACGGCTCTGCGGCACGGCGGGGCGGCTCGCCACGCAGCAGTTGCGGCTCAACCCGGCCCGGACCGGGGCCACCGGGTCGGCGTTGCTGCTCGGTGTGACGGTGATGGTCAGCGCCGTCACCGCGCTGGAGATCACCTCCAACTCCCTGGTGCCGGCGTTCTCCGCCCGCCAGCCCGGTGTCTTCTCGGCCACCGCCACCGGTGGTACTCCGCTGCCCGCCGGGGCGGTCACCGCGCTCGGTGCGGAGCCCGGACTGATCGTCACACCCGTCCGCTCGGCCACCCTGGAGGTCGACGGCCGCAGTCTGCTCGTGGCCGGCGCCGACCCGGCCCGGCTCAACGCGACCGCCGACGGCGTCGACCGGGCCCGCGCGCTGGCCGACGGCGCCGCGCTGACCGGCTTCGGGGACGGTCCGGCGGGCACCGGTGCGGCCGGTGCGCACCAGGTCGCGGGGGCGGTGGGACAGCCCGGCACCACCCTGCGGGTCGAACCCGGGCGCAGCGCCCTGCCGTTCACGCTCCAGACCGGGGCCGCGCTGTTCGTGACCCCGGCGACCATGGAGCGGCTCGCCCCCGGTGCGGCCGTCACCACGGTGTGGATCAGCCCTGCCGAAGGCACCGACCGGCTCACCGCCCGCCGGGCGATGGACCGGGCGCTGGGCGGATATCCGCACGTCGACGTCGTCGACACGGCTGCCCAGGCCGAGACCATGCGTTCGCTGCTCGACCGGATGATGCTGATCACCATGGCGCTGCTCGGCTTCTCGGTCCTGATCGCCGGGCTCGGTGTCGCGGCCACCCTGATGCTCAGCATCAGCGAGCGTGCCCGGGAGATCGGCATGCTGCGGGCGATCGGGATGTCCCGGCAGCAGCTGCGCCGGATGCTGACCCTGGAGGCGGTGCTGCTCTCGACGGCGGGCGCGCTGGTCGGTACCGGCCTCGGGCTGGCCTACGGCTGGGCGGCCGCGCGGTCGGTCACCTCCACGCTGGGGACGACCGGTGGCCCGCCGGTCCTGCTGGTGCTGGCGGCGCTGGTGCTGACGGTGCTGACCGGGCTCGCCGCCGCCGTCCTGCCGGCCCGGCGGGTCGGCCGGATGACCGTCGTGGCCGCGATGCGGGCGGTCTGACGGCCGGCCGACGAGGACAGCCGAGCGCGTGGCCGCCGTCCGGAGCGGCCACGCGGCAGGCGCGTCAGCGGACCGCGCTGTCCGGGTGGCCGGTGCCCTCGTCGAGGGCGTTGTCGTAGGCATTGCCGAGAGTGCTGCCGAGGGTGCCGTCGAGGGCCGGGCCACCCGGGGCGGGGCCGGCCGGGGAGACGAGGACGCGCTGGACCCGGGGCCTGGTCCGCCAGTTGACCCGTCGGACGTCCCGGGCCAGGGCGCCGGGGCGCCAGAGCTCGATGACGGTGGTGACCGTACCCAGCACGATTCCGGCGGCCAGCCAGCCACCGAGGACGTCGCTCGGCCAGTGCACCCCGAGGGCGGTCCTCGTCCAGCCGATCGTCAGCACGGTCACCGCGGCGACGGCGCAGGCGGCGATGCGCCCGCCGCGCCCGACCCGGGGCCAGAGCAGCCCGACCAGGACGGCGCAGGTGATCGCGGAGGCCATCGCGTGACCGGACGGGAAGGCCGGGCCGCCGGCGTGTGAGACGGGGTCGCTGAAGTGCGGCCGCTGACGGTCGAAGGAGAGCTTCAGCAGCCACTGGCCACCCCAGCCGACCAGGGTCTGCGCGACCACCCAGCCGGCCAGCACACGCGCGCCGATCAGCCAGAGCCAGAGGGCGGCGATGCCCAGCAGCGTACGCATGGTGATCGTGCCGCCGATGTCGGAGAGCGTCTGCACCGCGGCCGTTCCGGCGGTGTGCTCCCGGGCGTAGCGGTGCATCCGGTCGATCCAGCCGTGGTCGAGGGCGCTGAGCGGGTGCCAGCCGGTCTGCACCAGGGCCGCCAGGACGCCGAACAACGCGGCACAGCCGACCGCGAGTGCCGAATACCGGAGCAGGCGACGGTCACGCGGGGTGATGGTGGATGCGCTGTTGGTCAGGTGCATGGCTGACACCTTCCCAGTGCGCCGGGCCGATCGGGCAGCGGGGTGATAGCGATTTTGCATCTTTTGTGCGGAGAACTTGCGCACGCCGGGGTGTGTGCGCCGGTGAAAGCGAAGGCGCTCGCCGTCGGGTCCGGCGGCAATGTTGGCCGGACGGTGCGGGAACGTGGGCGGCGGCCCATGGGTTCACGATGTGGAGGAGTTGCGAAGCGGCGTGCCGCAACGGGGTGTCCGTTCCGAATCGGTCGCCCGATTGGCACCCGATGTGTCGGGGTGGTCACCCTCCGTCCAAAACCGGGGTGAAAATCGGCAGGATACTGCATCGCTGGAAGAATCTGAGCGACTTGGGAATGTTGTCCGGAATCTGTTCGTTGGATCGTTACGTGTGAGCCCTGCGGGGCCCGCATTTCTTGCCCTCTCGGGGCAGGCAGGCAGACCCCGGCAATACCAGCAAAGGGAGCAAGCATGGCCACCCGTGCCGTCGTTCGCGACAGGGCCGACCGGACTCGCGCGGCCCGCCCGACCAACCTTGAGGCCGACCGCGACCTGGTCGGTATGTACCTCGACGAGATCGCCAGGACGCCCCTGCTCGATGCCGCCGAGGAGGTCGAGCTCTCGCTGCGGATCGAGGCCGGTGTGTACGCCCAGCACCTGCTGGAAGCGGGCGAACTGCCGAAAGGCGTGAAGCGCAAGGAGCTGGAGGCGATAGCCGAGGACGCCGAGCGCGCCAAGGACGTCTTCATCCGGTCCAATCTCCGTCTCGTGGTCGCTGTGGCGCGCCGTTACCCGCGCAGTGGCCTTCCCCTGCTGGACCTCATCCAGGAGGGCAACGCGGGCCTGGTGCGGGCGGTGGAGAAGTTCGACTACGCCAAGGGGTTCAAGTTCTCCACCTATGCCACCTGGTGGATCCGGCAGGCGATCACCCGGTCGATCGCCGACCAGTCGCGCACCATCCGGCTGCCCGTCCACCTGGTCGAGGAGCTGGGCCGGATCCGGCGGGTGCAGCGGGAGAAGTCCAAGGAGCTGGGCCGCGAGGCCGAGCCGGCCGAGATCGCGGCCGAGCTGGACACCACCGAGGCGCGGATCAAGGACGTGCTGGACTGGGCCCGGGACCCGGTCAGCCTCAATATGTCGGTCGACGACGAGGGTGAGACCCAGTTCGGCGACCTCGTCGAGGACACCGGAGCGACCTCCCCCGAGGACGCCGTGATGGTCATGCTCCGCCGTGAGGAACTGGACGGTCTGATCGGGCGGCTGGACGACCGTACGGCATCGATCATCCGGTCGCGGTACGGGATGGAGGACGGCCGCGAGCGCACCCTGACCGAGGTGGGCAAGCAGCACGGGCTGACCCGTGAGCGGATCCGCCAGATCGAGAAGCACGCGCTGGCCGAGCTGAAGCGGATCGCCGACCACTCGGGCTTCGAGGCTGCCTGAGCTGCCTGATCTCCCAGCCCGAGGGGAGCGGCCGGCAGGCCGCGTGCGGGTGTGCTGTGCGTGCCGTGACCGTCGTGGCGGGCCGTGCTGCGGAGCGCTCCGCACCAAGGCCCGTTCTCTCCCGACGGCGGCGGCTCGGCGAGCTTCTAGGCTGTAGGGGCAGGTGGGGGTACGGGTAGAAGCGGCAGGGGATCGGGACGACAGTGAACAACGGAGGCGGGTCGGTGAGCGAGCAGGATTCGGTACGGGGTGCCGAGAGCGCCGAGAGCGCCAAGGGCGGGAACGAGGACAAGAAGGCGCCGAAGGCCCGGCTGGTCTTCCGGGACCCGCTGGACCAGCAGTCCCGGGACGACACCGACGCCGGCTGGGGCGACCGCCCGGGAGCAGGCTCCGGGGGCGGTGGCGGACGGGGGCTGGACTGGTACCTGAGTCAGCGCCCGCCGCACCACGGGGACTGAAGGGGTCGACGGGTCCGCCGTCGGCGGGGGCGGTCAGCGCTCCCGCGTGACCAGCGCGTCGCGGATCTCGGTGAGCAGGACGACCTCCTTGGCCTCGGCTTCGATCTGCGTCTCGGCGAGGCTCTTGCGCTTGGCGGCGAACCTGGTCATGGGCAGGATCAGGCAGAAGTAGACGACGGCCGCGGTGATCAGGAACTGCAGGGCCGCGCTGAGCACGGAGCCCCACAGGATGAAGACGCCGGAGGTGACCTCGCCGGTCGCGCTGACCGCACAGGGACCCTTGAGGCAGGAACTGTAGGACGCCAGATCCTTGGCTCCGAAAACACCGACGATCGGATTGATTACGCCCTTGACGAAGGCGTTGACGATGTTGGTGAAAGCCGCACCGATGACAACGGCGACGGCGAGGTCGACGACATTTCCACGCAGCAGGAATTCCTTGAAGCCTTTCATGTCGCGTGAACGACGAAGTCGTTGTCCGGTTACGGGTGATCTTCCTCCTTTCCCAATTGGCAACCCGTTTGGTGCAGGGCCGCGGCTCCCGGTGGCCAGAGCGCCGCTCGCGCCGGTCCACTGGCGAGCGCGGTGACCACGGCGAGCAGGACCAGAACCGGCACCCCGCCCCGCCGCCGTACGGGGTGCCACAGCCGGTGCCACCCGCCGGCACCGCGCCGGATCGGCGGAAACCGGGGCACCTCCCGCTGCGGCGGGACGGCCGGCGCGGGCGGCGGAGCGGTGTATCTCCGGGCCGGAGCCGACTGCGGGGCGCGGGGCAGCGGGGACGAGAGCGGGAGAGTGAGGGGGAGGGGGAGCGTGAAGCTCGGGGTCGTCATCGGGCACCACCGGTGGTCGCAGGGCGCCGGCCCCAACCGGGCCGGTCTCTTGTGACCCACACTCTGCGCCGCGCCCACAGCGGACGGAACCCCTCTTTCGGATCCTGTGGAAAACCCGGGGTTGTGGATAACTTCGTACACCCACACGGGTGAGCCTGCCCGTTTCCGGGAATGCGACGGGAATGCGAAAGGCCCGCCGACTCCGCCAAAAAACGGGTCAACGGACCTTTCGAATGCCTGGATCGGCCGGGGTGCCAGAGGTTCGGCGGTACCCGGCCTGAGCCGCTCCGGCCTCAGCCGGCCGACTTCGCCGCGGGAGCCGGGCTCGCCGCGGGGGCCGAGCCGTTCGAAGCGGCGGTCGACGGGGACGACGCGCCGGACGACACCGAGGACGGGCCCCCCGCCGGGGACGACGAAGCGGCGCCCACCGAACTGCTGGAGGACGAACGGCTGTCGGTCCGGTAGAAGCCCGAGCCCTTGAAGACCACGCCCACGGCCGAGAAGACCTTGCGGAGCCGCCCCTGGCAGTCGGGGCACGTGGTCAGTGCCTCGTCGGTGAACTTCTGCACCGCCTCCAGGCCGTTGCCGCACTCGGTGCACTGGTACTGGTACGTGGGCACTTGTCTTCCTCCTGGCACTCTCGCCTGATGAGTGCTAACGATGGTCAATGATGCGGCATTCCGCTGGATCAGTCCAGCGACTCCGGTGTGAGATGAGCCGGGGCGCGACCGCGGACCACCGCCCGGACCGGTCGGCTCAGCCCTTGACCGCGCCCACCAGCTGCGCCGTCGCGGTCCGCCCGGACGCCTCCACGCCCGGCGAGTCCACCGAACCGACCGCGCCCGCCGAGTCCACCGAACCGACCGCGCCCGCCGAGTCCGGCGTGCCCGCCGAGTTCGCCGAACCGGCCACGCCCGGCGCGACCAGCAGGTGCCGCAACGCGATCAGCGCCACCAGGCCCAGCCCGGCACCGGCCACCGTCACCAGGAACCCGGCCGACGGGCCCCACCCGTCGATCAGCTGCCCGGCCACCGTGGACCCGGTCGCCAGACCGAGGCCGATGGCACCGGTCAGCCAGGTGAAGGCCTCGGTCTTGGCGCCGTCCGCGACCAGCGTCTCGACCAGGGTGTACCCGGTGATCAGCGTCGGGGCGATGGCGAGGCCGCAGACCAGCCCGGCGGCCGTCAGCGCGACCAGGTCGGGCATCGCCCAGAGCGTCGAGCAGCCGAGCACCAGCAGCGCGTAACTGGCGAGCAGCCGGTGCCTCGCGGCCCTGCGCCAGGCGACCAGACCGTACAGCACACCGGCCAGCATCGAACCGCCGGCGAAGACCCCGTACACGATGCCACCGGCCCCGTGCCGTCCCACCGAGTCGGCGAAGGCGGTCACCGAGACCTGCATGGCGCCGAAGACGGAGCCGACCCCCAGGAACACGCCGGCCAGCAGCCGGACGCCCGGGGAGGCGAGCGCGGAGGCACGACGGACGCCGGGCTGGTGCGGGTGCCGGGCCGGGGCGGTGCGGCGCTGGGCGGCGAAGGCCAGCCCGCCGGCCACGGTCAGCGCGGCCTCGCCGATCAGCCCGGCGGACGGGCTGACCGAGGTGGCGATGGCGCCGGCCAGCACCGGACCGATCACGAAGGTGAACTCGTCCGTCACCGACTCGAAGGCGAAGGCGGTGTTCAGCTTGGCGGCGGGCGCGCCGTCCGCGGAGAGCTTGGCGACCCAGCGGGCCCGGACCATCGCGCCGACCTGCGGCACGCTGGCGCCGGCCGGGGCGGCGGCGAGGAACAGGCTCCAGACCGGGGCGTGGCCGAGCGCCAGCGCGATCAGCGCGCCGACCGAGAGCGCGTGCACCAGCACGGTCGGGACCAGTACGGCCGCCTGGCCGTAGCGGTCGGCCAGCCGGCCGGTCTGCGGGCCGATGAGGGCCTGGGCGACGGCCGAGACCGCCGCGACGCTGCCGGCCGTGCCGTACGAGCCGTGGGTGTCGAGGACCAGCAGCACGATGCCCAGGCTGAGCATCGCGTAGGGGAGCCGCGCGGCGAACGCGGGCGCCAGGAACGTCCAGACGCCGGGCGTGCGCAGCAGCGCGCCGTACCCGATCCGGGCGGGCGCGCCGGCACCGGTGTCCGGGGCGGTACGGGCGTCCGCGGTGTCCAGGGCGGCGCGGGTGTCCGCGGTGTTGTCGACCGTTCGGCGGGCCGTCACGGTCGGTCCTTCCTGCTGCCTGGTAGCGCGGAAGGGACATGGGACGGCCCCGACGGCGCCGAGAGTCGTCCTCTCGCGCGTCGACCGGGGTAGTTACCGGGCCGGGCCGGCGCGGTGCGCCGAGGGCCGGGCCGCGGCCGCCGAGCGGTCGCGCCAACTCTGCATCAGGCAGATGCTGGGTGTGTATCAACCATCATACGTATACGCGCGTAGATAGCGCGCTGACCCCCACTTTACAGGGCAGATCCAAAACTGTCCCGCCGGATGAAGGTGCCGGGCCGGTGAACAGCGGTGAACGCGGGGAGAAGCCCCCGCGCCCACCGCCCGGGACCGCCCGGCCGGCCACCCGCCCGTTCAGTCACCCCGCCCGTTCAGCCACCCCGCGAGCTTGCCGCCCTTGTCCACGGCCCGCAGCCGCCGCTCCGCCGCCTCGCCGACCTCGTCCGTGGTGACCACCAGCAGCTCGTCGCCGCCGCGCAGCACGGTTGCCTTGTCGGGCACGAAGCTGTTCCCCTCGCGCACCACCAGGGTCACCGCCGCGCCGGCCGGCAGCCGCAGCTCGCCGATCTCCACGCCGGACATCCGGGAGGCGGGGGAGAGCGCCACCGACAGCAGGTGGCCGTGCAGCTTCTCCAGCGGCGCGGACTCGATGCCCAGGTCCTGGCCCATCGAGCCCTCGGAGATCCGCAGCCGCTTGGCGACCCAGGGCAGGGTCGGGCCCTGGAGCAGGGTGAAGACCACGACCAGGATGAAGACGATGTTGAACACGTCCTGGGCCCTGGGCGTGCCCGCCACCATCGGGATGGTGGCCAGCACGATGGGCACCGCCCCGCGCAGTCCGGCCCAGCTCAGCAGCGCCTGCTCGCGGCCGGGCAGCCGGAACGGGGTCAGCGTGAGCATCACCGACAGCGGCCGGGCCAGGAAGACCAGCACGGTGCCTATCACCAGCGCGGGCACCACGGCGGAGCCCATCGTCCCGGGGGTGCAGAGCAGGCCGAGCAGCACGAACATGCCGATCTGGCCGATCCACGCCAGGCCGTCGGCGAAGCCGCGGACGGCCGGGCCGTGCGGCAGTTTGGCGTTGCCGAGGATCACGGCGCTTATGTAGACGGCGAGGAAGCCGGAGCCGTGCAGCAGGGCACCGCCGGCGTAGGCGAGCACGGTCAGTGCCATGACGGCGATGGGGTAGAGGCCGGAGGAGGGCAGGGCGACGTGCTTGATGCCGTACGCGCCGAGCTTGCCGATCGCGAGGCCGACCGCCGCGCCGATCGCCAGCTCGGCGGCGATCGTGCCGATCAGGACGTACCAGGAGTCCAGCTCGCCGGTGGTGGCGAAGGCGACGACCAGGATGACCACGGGCGCGTCGTTGAAGCCCGACTCGGCCTCCAGCAGGCCGGTCAGCCGGTGGGGCAGCGGCACCATCCGCAGGACCGAGAAGACGGCGGCGGCGTCGGTGGAGGAGACGATCGCGCCGAGCAGCATGGAGGTGCGCCAGTCCAGGCCGACCAGCCAGTGCGCGCCCGCGGCGGTGACGAAGACGCTCACCCCGACGCCGACGGTGGCGAGCACGGTGGCCGCCGGCATCACCGGTTTGACCTCGCGCCAGCTCGTCTTGAGACCGCCCTCGGCCAGGATCACCACCAGGGCGGCGTAGCCGAGCACCTGGGTCAGTGCGGCGTTGTTGAAGGAGACGCCGAGGCCGTTCTGGCCGAGGGCGACGCCGATCCCGAGATAGATCAGCAGGCTTGGTAGCCCTGATCGGGTCGAGATGCGCACGGCAACCACCGCGACCAGCAGGATCACGGAGAACTCGAGGAGCAGCTGGTTCAGGTGGTCGACATTCACGCAGGGGCACCTCGAGCGGGCTGGGGGCGGGCGGGGTGTCTGACGGCGGTGAGGCCGAAGGGGGAGCCGACCGGCAAGGGTCGATGCTCCCCTTGCGGATCGTTACTCAGTCTAACATTTTGCCATATCTTTAGTTTCGCTTCTCACACAGGCCTTCATCGGGCGTCCGGGGCTTCCCAGTTGACCTCCTCCGATCCCACGGTGAGCGTCCCCCGTGCACGCCCGCCAGCCGACTCGGCCTAATGTGGTGCCCTGCCATGGCCGAGTGCCCTGGACACGCCCGCCCGCCCCCCAGTCGAGGACCGCAAGGACCCAGATGCCCCGCTCGAAGAAGTTCCGGCGCGCCCGTCTGATCGTGATCGTGCTGGTAATGCTGCTGGTGGCCGGCGCCGGCTACGGCGGCTACCGGGGGGTGGCCGCGGTCCGCGCGTCCTTCCCGGAGGTCGACGGCAGCGTCAAGGTGGCGGGCCTGAGCGCGCCGGTCGACGTCAAGCGGGACGCCAACGGCATCCCGCAGCTCTACGCCGACACCTCCGCGGACCTCTTCCGCGCCCAGGGCTATGTGCAGGCCCAGGACCGGTTCTGGGAGATGGACGTCCGACGGCACATCACCGCCGGCCGGCTCTCCGAGATGTTCGGCGACGGCCAGGTCGAGACCGACTCCTTCATCCGCACCATGGGCTGGCGCCAGGTGGCGCAGAAGGAGTACGACACCCAGCTCTCGGCGGACACCAAGAAGAACCTCCAGGCGTACGCGGACGGCGTCAACGCCTGGCTCGCCGAGCATCCCGGCGGCCAGAGCGCCTCGCTGGAGTACACCCTGCTCGGCGTCGTCAACAGCGGCTACAAGCCCGAGCAGTGGACGCCCGTCGACTCGGTCGCCTGGCTCAAGGCGATGGCCTGGAACCTCTCCGGGAACCTCCAGGAGGAGATCGACCGCTCGCTGCTCGCCCAGGACTTCAGTCCGGAGAAGATCGCCGAGCTGTACCCGGAGTACCCGTACGCCCGCAACGGCACGATCGTGAAGACCGGCACCGTCGTCGGCGACAGCTACCGCCCGGCCGACGGCTCCAGCCAGGCCGGTGCCGGGACCACCGCCCAGGGCGCGGCCGCCACCAAGGCGATGCTCAAGGACGTCACCGACCGGATAGACGCGATGCCGCAGATGCTCGGCCGTCAGGGCCAGGGCATCGGCTCCAACTCCTGGGTGGTCGCCGGTACCCACACCACCACCGGAAAGCCGCTGCTGGCCAACGACCCGCACCTCGGCCCCGGCCTGCCCTCGGTCTGGTACCAGATGGGCCTGCACTGCCGCACCGTCTCGCCGACCTGCCAGTACGACGTCTCGGGCTTCACCTTCGCCGGCATGCCGGGCGTGGTGATCGGCCACAACAAGGACATCGCCTGGGGCTTCACCAACCTCGGCGCCGACGTCACCGACCTCTTCCTGGAGAAGGTCACCGGCCCGGACACCTACCAGGTCGACGGCAAGGACGTGAAGTTCGAGCTGCGCAAGGAGACCATCAAGGTGGCCGGCGGCGAGGACCGCACCATCACCGTCCGCACCACCCAGACCGGTGCCCCGCTGATCTCCGACCAGAGCACCGAGCAGCAGAACGTCGGCAAGTACGCCCCGAACGGCAGCGCCGCCCCGGACCGCTCCACCAGCGGCTACGGCGTCGCCCTGCAGTGGACGGCGCTCAGCCCCGGCAAGACCATGGACGCCGTCTTCGAGCTGGACCGCGCCAAGAACTGGGAGGAGTTCCGGGCCGCGGCCAAGGACTTCGCCGTCCCCGCCCAGAACCTGATCTTCGCCGACTCCAAGGACATCGGCTACCAGGCCCCGGGCAACATCCCGATCCGCGGCAAGGGCGACGGCAGCAACCCGGCGCCCGGCTGGGACTCGGCCTACCAGTGGAAGGGCTCGGTCCCCTTCAGCGCCCTGCCGTACAGCATCAACCCGTCGTCCGGCTACATCGTCACCGCCAACCAGGCCGTGGTCGATCCGTCGTACAAGTACCTGCTGACCAAGGACTGGGAGTACGGCACCCGGGCCAAGGAGATCACCGACCAGATCGAGTCCAAGCTCAAGAACAACGGCAAGATCTCCCCGGACGACATGCAGGAGATGCAGCTCGACAACACCAGCATCCTGGCCAAGACGCTGGTCCCGCTGCTGCTCAAGGTGCCGATCGACGACCCGTACGTGCGTGAGGCGCAGGACCTGCTGAAGGACTGGAACTACCACCAGGACGCCGACTCGGCGGCCGCCGCCTACTACAACGGCGTCTGGCGCCAGCTGCTCAGCCTCTCCTTCGGCCAGAAGTTCCCGGCCGACCTGCGGGCCAAGGGCAACTGTCTGCTGGTGCGTCAGCAGGCGGATCCGACCAAGCCCGACACCGGCACCAGCGCCCCCATCGTCACCGAGTGCGGCACCCGCGACCCGGGCAAGGCCCAGCCGGACGGCGGCGACCGCTGGACCGAGGTGGTGCGCCAGCAGCTGGAGAAGCCCGACAGCAGCTGGTGGACGTACATCGACTCGCAGCACCACGAGCAGAAGGGCCTCGACCACCTGCTCGCCGAGGCGATGAAGAACGCCCGCCAGGACCTCACCGCGCTGCTCAGCAAGGACGTCTCCACCTGGAGCTGGGGCCGCCTGCACAAGCTGACGCTGCGCGAGCAGACCCTGGGCACCGACGACTCCTCGCTCGCCTCCGGGGCGGTCCACCGGCTGCTCAACCGCGGCCCGTACCGCCTCTCCGGCGGCTCGGCGGCGGTCGACGCGGCCGGCTGGAACGCGGCCGCCGGGTACGAGGTGGACTGGATCCCCTCGATGCGGATGGTCGTCGACCTGAGCGACCTCGACGCCTCGCGGTGGGTCAACGTCGGCGGCGCCTCCGGGCACGCCTTCCACCCCAACTACAACGACCAGACCGACCTCTGGCTCAAGGGCAAGCTGCTGACCTGGGCCTACTCGCCGGACGCGGTCGAGAAGGCGACCAAGAACAAGCTGGTGCTCACCACCGGCTGACCCCGCCCCGCCACGGCGGCCCCGCCCACCCCGGGCGGGGCCGCCGTCGTTTCCGGCCCGCCGGGCACCCGGCCGCCCGGCCACCCGTTCGCCCGGCACCCGCCCGCTACCGCGCCAGCCGGTGCGGCCCGGCCGGAGTGAGCGCGACGTCCACCGGCAGATCGTGCGGTTCGGCCGGCACCCGCTCCAGCAGCTCGTGCTCGTACAGCAGCACGGCCAGCAGCGGCCGGGCCCCCGCACGGCCCAGCCGGGCCAGCACCCGGTCGTACGAGCCGCCGCCCCGGCCCAGCCGCAGCCCCCGGCGGTCCACCGCCAGGCCGGGCAGCAGCACCAGCGACGCCCCGGTGACGGCCTCCGGGCCGAGCCGGGCGCCGACCGGCTCCACCAGCCCGCGCCCGGCCGGCGCGAGCGCCTCCGCCCCCTCGTACTCCGCCCAGTCCAGGTCGTTGTCGGCCAGCAGCACCGGCAGCAGCACCCGCACCCCGCGCGCCCGCAGCGCGTCCAGCAGCGGCCGGGTGCCCGGCTCGGCCCCGACCGACACATACGCGGCCACCGTGGCACCCGGCCCGGCCAGCTCCCCGGCGTGCCCGGCCAGGGCGTCCGCGGCCGCCTCCCGGGCCCGCGGTGACAGGGCACGCCGCTCGGACAGCAGCCGTGTCCTCAGCGCGCTCTTCTCGTTGTGCATGCGATCCTCCACAGCTCTGGGTCCGTGACGCTCAGAGCCTGACACGCGGAAGGCGCCCCGATGTCCACCCCGCTGCTGGTCCAGGCCCTGGCCGCGCTCAGCGTCCCCGCGCTGGCCGGCACCACCGTGCTCGGGCTGCGGCTGCGCCGGGGGGACGGCGCCGCCGCCGTCCGCGAGGCCGGGCTGCGCGAACGGGTCGGCGAACTGGAGGCCCGCTGCGCCGAGCTGGAACGCACCGCCTCCTGCGACCCGCTCACCGGGGTGTGGAACTACCGGCACCTCCAGCTCACCCTGGACCGGGAGATCGGCCGGGCCCGCCGCGGCGAGCAGACCGACCAGCAGGGCGGGCCGCGCCCGCTGGCCGTCCTGCTGCTGGAGATCGCGGGCTTCGACGCGGTCATTGCCGAGCACGGCCGGGGCCGGGCCAACGCGATACTGCGGGACCTCGCCCAGCGCCTCGGCATGGAGATCCGCCGCTCGGACACCCTCGGCCGGTACAGCGGGGAGGAGTTCCTGATCGTCCTGCCGGACACCGGGGCCGAGGGCGCCGCACAGGTCGCCGAACGCCTGGTCTGGTCGGTCCGCCGCCACCTGCTGCTGGACTGGTCCTCCGGCCCGCGCGAGGGCCGCCCCCCGCACGGCAACGGGCTCACCGCCGCCGTCGGGGTGGCCGTCCTGCCCGAGCACGGCACCCACACCGCCGTCCTGCTCAGAGCCGCCGACGGGGCCCTCGCCGAGGCCCGCGCGGCGGGCGGCGACTGCTGGCGCGCAGTGGTCTCCCCACGGTCGGACAACGGCTCCGTGACCGAACCTGATCGTTCGGGAAAGCCCGGTAGTCTGTCGCCCTGTGTCGGAGGGGACCCCCTCGCCTCCCCCGTCACTTCCCATACGCATGCCACTGTGGCCGGGCCCCGCGACGTGCTGCCATAGCCGTTCGACCGCGCTCGGCCAGGCGAAAACGTGCCTTAGTAAGGTAAACGCATGACGACGACCAACACCCGAATTCCGGTAACCAAGGCCGTGGTACCCGCGGCCGGACTGGGCACCCGCTTCCTCCCGGCCACCAAGGCCACGCCGAAGGAGATGCTGCCCGTCGTCGACAAGCCGGCGATCCAGTACGTCGTCGAGGAGGCGGCCTCCGCCGGGCTGTCCGACATACTGATGGTCACCGGCCGGAACAAGCGCGCCCTCGAGGACCACTTCGACCGCGCCTACGAGCTGGAGGAGCTGCTCGCCCGAAAGGGCGACCAGGACCGGCTGCGCCGCGTGCGCGAGTCCGTCGACCTGGCGAACATGCACTACGTCCGCCAGGGCGACCCCAAGGGCCTCGGCCACGCCGTCTCGGTCGCCGAGCAGCACGTCGCCGGCCAGCCCTTCGCCGTCCTGCTCGGTGACGACCTCATCGACCCGCGCGACCCGCTGCTCGCCCGCATGATCGAGGTCCAGCAGGAGCTCGGCGGCTCGGTCGTCGCCCTGATGGAGGTCGACCCCGCCCAGATCCACCTGTACGGCTGCGCGGCCGTCAAGGCGAACGGCTTCGGCGAGGACGTCTTCCAGGTGACCGACCTGGTCGAGAAGCCCGACACCGCCGACGCCCCGTCGAACTACGCGGTCATCGGCCGCTACGTCCTCGACCCCTCGGTCTTCGACGTGCTGCGGGAGACCGAGCCCGGCCGCGGCGGCGAGATCCAGCTCACCGACGCCCTGCGCGAGCTGACCACCCGTGACCCGGAGACCGGCGGCCAGGTCCACGGCGTGCTCTTCAAGGGCCGTCGCTACGACACCGGCGACCGCGCGGACTACCTGCGCGCCATCGTCCGGCTGGCGTCCGAGCGTGACGACCTGGGCCCGGAGTTCCGCTCCTGGCTCCGTGAGTTCGTCGCCTCCGAGATGCAGGACTGACACACCGACAGAGAGTGAGTGAGCCGATGACCGGGTCCACGGAGAGCACCAGCCCCGCCGCAGCCTGCTGCGACGAATCCGCGGACCCGGCACCGGACGCCCGCCCGGACCGGCTCTGGACGGTCGACGAGCACCTCGCCGACGTCCTGGCGGCCGTCGCCCCGCTGCCCGCGATCGGGCTCCAGCTGCTCGACGCCCAGGGCTGCCGGCTCGACGAGGACGTGATCGCCGACGGCGACCTGCCGCCCTTCGACAACAGCTCGATGGACGGCTACGCCGTCCGCACCGCCGACACCGTGGGCGCCACCGCCGAGTACCCCTCGGCGCTCACCGTGGTCGGCGACATCGCCGCCGGCGCCGGTGCCCTGCCCAGGGTCGGCCCCGGACAGGCCGCCCGGATCATGACCGGCGCCCCGGTGCCGCCCGGCGCCGAGGCCGTCGCCCCGGTCGAGTGGACCGACGGCGGCACCGGCACCGGCCGCGCCGCCGACGCGATGACCGCGCCCGTCGCCGACGAGGAGGTCCGGGTGCTGCGCCCGGTCGCCGAGGGCGCCCACATCCGCCGCCGCGGCAGCGACGTCGCCACCGGTGCGCGCGTCCTGGACGCGGGCACCCGGCTCGGTCCCGCCCAGCTCGGCCTGCTCGCCGCGATCGGCCGGGCCACCGTGAAGGTCCGCCCCCGGCCCCGGGTCGTGGTGCTCTCCACCGGCAGCGAGCTGGTCCAGCCCGGCGAGCCGGTCGGACCCGGCCAGATCCCCGACTCCAACAGCTTCACCCTCACCGCCGCCGCCCGGGACGCCGGAGCCATCGCCTACCGGGTCGGCGGTGTGCCGGACGACGCGGCCCTGCTGCGCGCCGTCCTGGAGGACCAGCTCGGCCGGGCCGACCTCATCGTCACCAGCGGCGGCGTCAGCGTCGGCGCGTACGACGTGGTCAAGGAGGTCTTCGAGTCCTACGGCGGGGTCGACTTCCGCCGGCTGCGGATGCAGCCCGGCAAGCCGCAGGGCTTCGGCCGGATCGGCGCCGGGGCCGGCGTGCCGCTGCTCGCCCTGCCCGGCAACCCGGTCAGCGCGTACATCTCCTTCGAGCTGTTCGTCCGCCCGGTGATCCGCACCATGCTCGGCGCCGCCGACGTGCACCGCCCGGTGGTCCGGGCCGTCTGCCCGGTGACACTGCGCTCACCCGCCGGGCGGCGGCAGTTCCTGCGCGGCCGCTACTCGGCCGCCGACGGCATGGTCGAGCCGGTCGGCGGGGCGGGATCGCACCTGGTCGGCGCGCTGGCCAGGGCGGACTGCCTGATCACCGTGGAGGAGGACGCCGTCGAGCTGCCGGCCGGCAGCGAGGTCGACGTCGTGCTGCTGGGCGGCTGAGCCTCCCACCTGCCCCGGGCCGTCCCGCGCACCGGCATGGCCCGTCCCACGCACCGGCCTGGGGGAGGGGTACCGTAGCGCGGTATTCGACCTGCGCGTCCCCCTGGAGCCACCCGTGACCACCTCACCCCCCGGCGACCGCCTCACCCACGTCGACGACCAGGGCGCGGCCCGGATGGTCGACGTCTCCGAGAAGACGGTCACCGTGCGCACCGCCGTCGCCGCCGGCCGGGTCCGGGTCGCCCCCCGGGTGGTCGAGCTGCTGCGCGGCGAGGGCGTCCCCAAGGGCGACGCGCTCGCGGTGGCCCGGATCGCCGGGATCATGGGCGCCAAGAAGACCCCGGAACTGATCCCGCTCTGCCACCCGATCGCGGTCTCCGGCGTCCAGGTGGACCTCACGGTCACCGACGAGGCGGTCGAGATCACCGCCACCGTGCGGACCGCCGACCGCACCGGCGTCGAGATGGAGGCGCTGACCGCCGTCGCGGTGGCCGGCCTGACCGTGATCGACATGGTCAAGGCCGTGGACAAGGCCGCCGCCATCGAGAACATCCGGGTGCTCGGCAAGACCGGCGGCAAGAGCGGCGACTGGTTCGCCCCGGAGACCGCGGAATGAGGGCCCTCGCCGTCACCGTCTCCAACCGTGCCTCGGCCGGCGTCTACGAGGACAGGGGCGGCCCGCTGCTGGTGGCCGGCCTGCGCGCGATGGGCTTCACCGCCGACGGCCCCCGGGTCGTCCCGGACGGCGAACCGGTCGAGGCGGTGCTGCGCGAGGCCGTCGCGGCCGGCTACGACGTGGTGCTGACCACCGGCGGCACCGGCATCTCGCCCACCGACCTCACCCCCGAGATGACCGCCCGGGTCGTCGACCGGCCGGTCCCCGGCATCGCCGAGGCCATCCGGGCGTACGGGCGGGAGAAGGTCCCGGCCTCGGCGCTCTCCCGCGGGCTGGCCGGCCTCGCCGGACGCACCCTGATCGTCAACCTGCCGGGTTCCACCGGCGGTGTGAAGGACGGCCTGGTGGTCCTGGAGCCGCTGCTCGCGCACGCCGTCGACCAGCTCGGCGGCGGGGACCACCCCCGGCCCGACACACCTGCCGCCGGGAGGGCGCACTGAACGCCGGCTGGCCGGTGGAGCTCCACGAGGGGGAGGTCACGCTGCGCCCGATCCGGGCCCGCGACCAGCGCGACTGGCAGGAGGTCAGCCTCCGCAACCGGGACTGGCTGCGGCGCTGGGAGGCCACCGTGCCGCCCGGCGCGGCCGGCCGGAGCGCCGGTCCGCGCCCGACGTACCGGCAGATGGTCCGCTTCCTGCGCGGCGAGGCCTCGGCGGGCCGGATGCTGCCCTTCGTGGTCCTCTACAAGGGGCAGCTGGTCGGCCAGCTGACCGTCGGCGGGATCACCTGGGGCTCGATGTGCTCGGCCAACGTCGGCTACTGGATCGACGAGGCGGTGGCCGGCCGGGGCATCATGCCGACCGCCGTGGCGCTCTCGGTGGACCACTGCCTCGGCACCCTGGGGCTGCACCGGATCGAGGTCTGCATCCGGCCGGAGAACGGCCCGAGCCGCCGGGTGGTGGAAAAGCTCGGGTTCCGTTCGGAGGGAATGCGGCCCCGCTATCTGCACATCGACGGTGACTGGCGGGACCACCTGGTGTACGCGCTCACCGCCGAGGAGGTCCCCGAGGGGATGCTGGAGCGGTGGCGGGCGATCAGTTCGGGCCGTGAGTCAGGTAATTGAATATATGTTCGAAAAAAATATCAATATGGCATCGCCGTGGCGACGGACAGGCACAAATAGCGGCAAAATAGTCGGAGAATCAGCTTGATCGCACGACACGCCGTGTCAAATTGCTGCCGGGCCTTCCCCGGCGCCCGTACGGTGTGAAACGTGAGCAGTAGCGGCCTTATCTACGCCGTCATCGTAGGGGCCTGGGCCGCCTATCTGGTGCCAATGTGGCTCCGCAGGCAGGACGAGCTCAACGAGGCGCGCCCCACGGAGCGTTTCAGCACCGCCATCCGCCTGCTGGCCGGGCGTTCGGCGCTGGAGCGGCGGGCGTCCCGGACCCTGGGCGACGAACCGCGTGACGACGAGCAGAGCAATGACGACGGTCCTCCCGTACGGGACGAGGCCGCCTCCAGCGATCCCGGAAGCGGGGCCGACGGAAGGACCGAGGAGAGGGCCGAGGAGAAACCCGCGGCGGAGCCGGCGTCCGAGCGCCCGCCCGCCCAGGCCGCCGAGCGCCGGGCGCGGCTGCTGGCCCGCCGGCGCCGGATGGTCACCGTCCTCTTCATGGCCTTCGCCCTCGGCGCGGTCGTCGCGGCGGTGGCCGGTCTCGCCTTCCTCTGGGTCCCGGCCGTGCCGGCGATCCTCCTCACCCTCTACATCGGCCACCTGCGCAAGCTGGAGCGCCAGCGGTACGAGGTGAAGCTCGACCGGGCCCGGGCCGCCCAGGCCGCCGAGCGGCTGCGCAAGCGCGAGCGGCAGCGCGCCGAGGCCCGGCAGACCGAGGGCGCCGAGGCGCCCGCCCCGGCGCCCGTACCCGCCCCCGAGGGCCGGGCCGGGCGCGGCCGTTCGCACCTGCGGCTCGCCACCGAGGCCGACCAGGTCCCGGCGGAGGCGCGTCCGTCCGGCTCGGCCTCGGCCCTGGCGGAGGCGACCGAGCACGAGGAGTGGGTGGACGGCATGCGCGAACGCGGTGCGGCCGGTCCGGACTCGTGGGAGCCGGTGCCCGTCCCGCTGCCGACCTATGTCACCGCCCCGGTGGCTCCCCGGGTCAGCCGTGGCCTCGACCTGTCGGCCCCCGGAACCTGGACCGCCGGCCGCCCGGCGGAGTCCCGCAACAACACCCCGCTGTTCGACCAGTACGCCGAGGCCCCCGCCCCCGAGACCCGCCCCCGCGCCGCCAACGAGTGAGCCGCCCCGCCCCCGACCAGGAGCGCGTCCAGGGGGGTGGTCACGGACCCCCTCCGAAAGGTGCTAGAGTTTCTTCTCGTTGGGGCTGTGGCGCAGTCCGGTAGCGCACCTCGTTCGCATCGAGGGGGTCAGGGGTTCGAATCCCCTCAGCTCCACCCAACAAGAAGTCCCGTCCGATCATCAGATCGGGCGGGACTTCTGCGTTGTCTGGGGTGCGGCGGTGGGTGACCCGGGGTCAGCTGGGGCGGGACGGCCGAGGGCCGGCCGGAGGTGGTCCGGCCGGCCCTCGGGGCGGGGCTGTCAGGGGCGGCCGGAGCCGGCGTACGGGTCCGGCTGCGGGGCGCCGGACTGGGGCGGGACGGCCCCGTAGCGGGCGGGGCGGTACCCGCGCGGGTGGCGGGTGAGGGTGTAGCCCGCGACGCCCGCCAGGGCGGCCAGGATGCCGCCGCCGACGGTCCAGAACCAGCGGCTGTTCCAGCCGGAGAACCAGCCGGTGTACCAGTGCTCCTCGGGCTCCTCCGGTGCGGCGGCCTTGGCGGTGGCGGCGCCGCCACCGACCGGGGGCACCAGCGGGGCCTTCAGCTCGCCGCCCTCGGGCTGGGCGTTGTCCGCGTCGCCCTTGGCGCTGACGTGCAGCTGGACCGAGGCGGCGAGGCCGAGGTCCGGCTGCGGGGCGTCGGAGAGCGAGAGCCGGACGTAGTAGGTGCCCGGCAGCGGGTCGCCGGACCACGGCTCGGCCCAGGAGCGGACCTCGCGCAGGGTGCAGCTCAGGGCGAGCGAGGTGGTGGTCGTCTCACCGGTGGCGTTCTGGGTGCCGGCGGTGCAGGACTGGCGGCGGCGCAGCCCGTCGAACACCTCGACGCTCCAGGTCTGCGGCCCGTGCCGGTCGGGCGTGGGGGCCAGGTTGACGGTCAGGCCGACCGTCGCGGTCTGGCCCTCGGAGGCGCCGAACGCCCAGTACAGGTAGTCGCCGGTGGAGGCGGCCACGTTGGCGTCCTGGCCGGGGGCGAGGTTGATGGCGGTCAGGAAGGACGTCCCCGCCTTGGTGGCCGGGGCCGGCGTCCCGCTCTCGCTCGCCGAGGGGGACGGCGAGGCGGCGGAGGCGGCCGGGGCCGCGACCGCGAGGGCCGGGAACAGGGCGAGCGCGGCGAGCGCGCCGCGGAAGGCGCCGCGAAGTGTCGAGATGGGCATGGTCAGTTCTCCCGCCAGACAGCGATCCGCCAGCGTGCGATCCAGCCGAACACCAGGCCGGCCAGCAGACCGGCGAGGGTGAGCACCAGCAGCAGGATCCAGCCGCGGCCGAGACCCATCGCCGGGCCGTCCGGGGCGGACGAGGCACTGGCCAGGTCGACCGTCAGCTCCAGCGGCATGCCGGGGTCGGCCTGGACGCCGGGCTGGGCCGCGAGCGAGTTGCTGACGACCAGGCAGACGGTGGTCTCCGGCTTGGCGCTCGCGGAGCTGGACGGCGACGCGGTGACGTAGCCCTTGGAGTCGTTGGTGGACCAGCGCAGGCCGGTGGAGATGACGTCCGTCCGGCCGTTGCCGGCGTCGGTGCCGCGGACCAGTTCCTGCCCGGCCGTGCTGGTGGCCTGGAGGAGGACGCCGTAGTCACGGGCGACCGCGCGGTCGAGCGAGACGCTGACCGAGGCGCGCAGCTCCTGGCCGGCCTTCACCGGGACGCGGTAGACGCGGTGCTCGGAGAACTTCTCCCGGTCGCTGTAGACGCCGGGGGAGAGCACCGGGGCGTTCTCGCACTTGTCGGTGCCCGCCGTCTTGGTGGGCGTCACGGTGTAGGTGTCGTTGGAGCGGTCGACCAGTTGCTTCACCTTGTCGGTGAGCTGCTCCTGGGTGCGGACGTCGGTGTAGGTGCCGCCGGTGGCGTTGGCGATGCAGAGCAGCTGCTGGCGGGTCTTGTCGTCGTGGGCCAGACCGAGGGTGTCCACCACCAGGTGGATGCCCTGGGCGGCGAGTTCGCGGGCGACGTCGCAGGGGTCGGGCGGGGTGCAGGTGTCCTCGCCGTCGGTGATCAGCACCACCCGGCGGGTGGTCTCGCCCTTGCCGAGGTCCTGGGCGGCGCCGCGCAGGGCCAGGCCGATCGGGGTCCAGCCGGTCGGGCGCAGGGTGGCGACGGCGGTCTTGGCCTCGACCTTGTTGGTCTTGCCGACCGGGAAGAGCTGCTTGCTGTCCTGGCAGCCCTGGTTCTTGTCGTCGCCGGGGTAGTTGGCGCCGAGGGTGCGGATGCCGAACTCGGTCTCCGCGGGCAGCGCGTCGATCACCTCGTTCAGGGACTGCTGGGCCACCGCGATGCGGCTCTTGCCCTGGATGTCGGCGGTCCGCATGGAGCCGCTGACGTCCAGCACGAGGTCGACCCGGGGGGCTTCCTTGCCGGCGGAGCCGGCTGATGGTTCGTCGGCATGGGCGGGCAGGCCGCTGAGCAGCGCACCGCCTGTTATCGCCAGGGCGGCCAGCAGGCTGCCGAGCCTGGCCTTCGGTCGTCGTCCGGTAGTCACCCGCCGATCCTAGGGATCATCAGTTCGCCATGGCCAACGAGGGGAGGTGCGCGTGTGGTGCGGATCCGGCGTGAACTCCCGCTCGCCGATGGGAGATCGAGCGCCCGGCGCGGAGCTTCACGCCGGTCCTGCCGGGGCTGGCCGACCTTCTGTGGTGGCCGCCTCGCCCGCGAACTCGGCGGTGCGCGGGCTGGTCGCCGCGGTCCGGACCGGGCGGCTCGGCTACCCGTGGGCCGAACTGCTGCTGGCCGCCGGGCTGCTGGCCCTGGCGGGGCGCCGCCCGGAGTGAGCATGGCGGGGCGCCGCCAATAACAGGACACACCGGACGGAAGAGCCGATACATGGGGATAGCACTCGTTAGGGTGCAGAACAGGGCATGGGCGCCGCCGCACCGGCGTCCGGACCCGGCCGGCATGTCCGACTGATTGGAAGGATCAGCACGTGAGCAACCTCTTCGCGATCGCCTACCCGGATCTGGCCACCGCCCGGGCGGTGCGCGACGAAGCGGTCGGGCTGCAGACGCAGAAGCTGATCGACCTGGAGGACGCGGTCGTGGTGGAGCGCCGCGACGACGGCAGGATCAAGCTGCACCAGCAGGTCAGTACCACCGGAGCGGGCGCGGCCTCGGGCGCGCTCTGGGGCGGCGTCATCGGCCTGCTGTTCTTCATGCCGTTCCTCGGCGCGGCGGTCGGCGGCGCCGCCGGAGCGGCGGTCGGCGCCTCCACCGACATCGGGGTCGACGACGACTTCATGCGCGAGGTCGGACGGCACCTCCAGCCGGGCACCGCCGCGGTGTTCCTGCTGGTCCGCAAGGCCACCGCGGACAAGGTCGTTCCGGCGCTGGCCCGGTACGGCGGCCAGATCATCCAGACCTCGCTCTCGGCCGCCGCGGAGGCCGAGCTGAAGGCGACCGTCGAGGCGTCCCGGGCGGCCGCCGCCCCCGCCGCCCCGGCCGCGCCGCCCGCCCCGGCCGCGCCGCCCGCACCCGCCGCGCCGCCCGCCCCGCCCGCGCCGGCGTCCGCCTGAGCCGTACCGGCCTGACCTGACCAGCCGCTCACGTCGGGGCGGACGGGCCCGCCGCCCGTCCGCCCCGATCGCCATCCCGGCAGAAACACCCCCGCAGGACACCCCTACGCAGGACGGTCCGTGGTGACACCCTCCGCCGCGACGAGAACCGCCGGCCGGCCGCGCCGGACGGCGCGGACCCGGCGCACCACCGAACTCGCGCTGGTCCTGGCCGCCGTACTGATCGCCGTCTTCGGCTACGCCGAGGTCGGGGTCAACATCGACGGCACGGTGCCCGCCGACGCGGGCGAGTACGGCGCCGCGCTCGGCGTGCTCGCCCTGCTGGCGCACGTCGTGGTCCGCCGACGGGCGCCGTACGCGGATCCGCTGCTGCTGCCGATCGCCGTCCTGCTCAACGGGATCGGACTGGTCGTCATCTACCGCCTCGACCGGGCCACCCCCGGCGCCGGCGCGGCGCCCACCCAACTGCTCTGGTCGACGCTCGGGGTGGCGCTGTTCATCGCGGTGGTGCTGCTGCTGCGCGACCACAGACGGCTGCAGCGCTACGCGTACATCGGGGCGCTGGTGGCCCTGGTGCTGCTGGTACTGCCGATCTTCTTCCCACCGGTGTACGGCTCGCGGATCTGGATCACCGTCGGACCGCTCTCCTTCCAGCCGGGGGAGTTCGCCAAGATCCTGCTGGCGGTCTTCTTCGCCGCCTACCTGGCGGTGCACCGGGACGCGCTGGCGCTCACCGGCCGCCGGGTGTGGAGGTTCCGGCTGCCGCCCGGACGGGTGCTCGGACCGGTCCTGCTGATCTGGGCGGCCTTCGTCGGCATCCTCGTGCTGGAGACCGACCTCGGCACCTCGCTGCTCTTCTTCGGCCTCTTCGTGGTGATGCTGTACGTGGCCACCGCGCGCAGCGGGTGGATCGCCATCGGGCTGTTCCTGGCCGCGGTGGCGGCGGTCGGGGTCGGCTGGCTCTCGCCGCACGTGCACAGCCGGGTCGCCGACTGGCTGGACCCGCTCGGCTCGATCACCGCGGGGCGGGGCGCCAACCAGATCGCCCAGTCGCTGTTCGCGTTCGCCTGGGGCGGCGAACTGGGCACCGGCCTCGGCAACGGGCACTCCGTCCTGATCGGCTTCGCCGCCAAGTCCGACTTCATCCTCGCCACCATCGGCGAGGAACTGGGGCTGACCGGTCTGATCGCGGTGTTCCTGCTGTACGCGCTGCTGGTCTCCCGGGGCTTCCGCACCGGCATCGCGCTGCGCGACCCGTTCGGGCGGCTGCTGGCGATCGGGCTGGCCGCGATCGTCGGCCTCCAGGTGTTCGTGGTGGCCGGCGGGGTGCTCGACCTCATCCCGCTGACCGGGATGACCCTGCCGTTCGTCGCCCAGGGCGGCTCCTCGGTGGTCACCAACTGGATCATCGTCGCCCTGCTGGTGCGGATGAGCGACATCGCCCGCCGCCCGGCCCCGGAGGAGGTTTGATGTCCGGTCGCACCCGTCCGAAGAGCGCCGGGAACGGGCCCCAGGGCCTGCCGGGGATCTCCGTCACCGGCCGCCGGGCGGGCACCTTCTGCCTGCTGCTGATCGTGGCGCTCTGCGCCCAGGCCACCCGGATCCAGGTGTTCCGGGCCGACGAACTCGACCACAACGCCGCCAACCAGCGGCTCACCATCGAGCGCTACTCCCAGCCGCGCGGCAACATCCTGGTCGGCTCCGACACCGTCACCGGCTCCACGCCCACCGGCGGCCGCTACGACTACAAGCGCACCTACACCGACGGCCCGCTGTACGCGGCCGTCACCGGGTACTCCTCGCAGGCGTACGGCAACACCCAGCTGGAGGGGACCGAGGACGACCTGCTCTCCGGCACCGACGGCCGGCTGGCGAGCTGGGCGGTCTGGGACGCCGTCGCGCGCCGGCAGAACCCGGGCGGGGACGTCTACACGACCATCAACCGGGCCGCCCAGGAGGCCGCGATGCGCGGCCTCGGCAGCCAGAAGGGCGCGGTCGCCGCGATCGAGCCCGCCACCGGCCGGATCCTGGCCCTGGCCAGCACCCCCTCGTACGACCCGGGGAGCTTCGCCGGCTCCACCGCCGCCGACCAGGTGGCCTGGAACCGGCTCCAGGCCGACACCGACCAGCCGATGCTCAACCGGGCGCTGCGCCAGACCTACCCGCCCGGGTCGACCTTCAAGGTGGTCACGGCGGCGGCCGCGCTGGCGAACGGGGTGGTCACCGACATCGACGCGCCGACCGACACGCCCTACCCGTACGTCCTGCCGGGCACCACCACCCCGCTGGTCAACGACACCTCGGCGTGCGACCGGGCCGGGCTGTCGCTGGACACCGCGATGGTCTACAGCTGCAACAGCGTGCTGGGCCACCTCGGGGTGTCGACCGGCCTGGACCGGATGACGGCGATGGCCGAGAACTTCGGCTTCAACGACCCCAGGCTGGACATCCCGGTCCGGTCGGCCCGCTCCAACTTCGACACCGAGATGAACCAGTCCCAGGTCGCGCTCTCCGCCATCGGCCAGTTCGACACCGCGGCCACCCCGCTGGTGATGGCGATGGTCGCGGCCGGGGTCGCCGACAACGGCACGGTGATGCGTCCACAGCTTGTGGAGAAACTGACCAGGAACGACGGCACCACGGTGCGGCTGAGCCGGCCCACCCGGTACAAGCAGGCGATGAGCCCGGCGGTGGCCGCGCAGGTGCAGCGGCTGATGACCGACGTGGTGGAGAACGGCACCGGGCGCAACGCCCGGATCGCCGGGGCGGTGGTCGGCGGCAAGACCGGTACCGCCCAGCACGGGGTGGACAACAGCGGGACGCCGTACGCCTGGTTCATCTCCTGGGCCAGGCCGGCCGGCTCGGACCAGGTGGCGCCGGTGGCGGTCGCCGTGGTGATCGCGGACAGTGACGCCACCGATGTCACCGGCGGCGGACTCGCGGCGCCGATCGCCCGCTCGGTGATGCAGGCCGTCCTGGCCGGCTGAGGGCCTTCGCACCCCGGCCGACCTGCCGCTTAGCTGCTCGGTGGCAGATCCGCCGTCTGCGAAGTGTCCGGTTTGTACAGTCTGGCACGACGATTCGTCCAATGCGCGCGACGAGACTGTTCGTTTGCGACACTGGTGCTTTCGGGGGGTACTGTCCCATCTTTGTTCGGTTGGTCCCTGATGTCACCCCACGGCAGATCGAGTGACCGGCTCCTAGGACACCCTCCCCCGCCTAGAAGGATCCGCGTTTTGACCAGCAACACCCTTGGCGCGCGTCTTCTGCGACGCAAGCCCGTCGCCACCCTGATCGCCGAGAGCGAGGGCCGGGACGCCCTCCCCGCCGGTGCGCCCGAGGAGGGCGGACGCTCCGGCATCCACCTGCGGCGTTCCATCGGCCTCTGGCAGCTGTCCTCGATCGGCATCGGCGCCACCATCGGCACCGGCATCTTCTTCGTGCTCAGCACGGCCGTTCCGTCGGCCGGCCCGGCCGTCATCCTGTCCTTCGTGATCGCCGCGGTCACCGCGGGCCTGACCGCGCTCTGCTACGCCGAGATGGCCTCCGCGATCCCGGTCTCCGGCTCCTCGTACTCGTACGCCTATGCCACTCTCGGCGAGGGCGTCGCGTTCGGCGTCGGCATCTGCCTGCTGATGGAGTACGGCGTCTCCGCCTCCGCCATCGCGGTGAGCTGGGCCGAGTACCTGAACAAGTTCCTCGACCTGACCGTCGGCTGGCAGATCCCCGCCCAGTTGTCCGGCGCGCCCGGCGGCGGCCACTGGTTCAACCTGCCGGCGCTCATCCTGGTCGCGATGGTCTGCCTCCTGCTGGTGCGCGGCGTCAGCGAGTCGGTGAAGGTCAACGCGGCCATGGTGGGCATCAAGATCCTCATCCTGCTGCTCTTCGTCGGGATCGGCCTGACCGGCTTCCACTCCGGCAACCTGACCCCGTTCATGCCGCTGGGCATCGGCGGCGTCCAGGTCGCGGCCTCCAGCATCTTCTTCTCGTTCATCGGCCTGGACGCCGTGTCCACCGCCGGTGAGGAGGTCAAGAACCCGCGCCGCACCCTGCCGTTGGCGATCATCATCTCGCTGGTCGTGGTCACCCTGCTGTACATCCTGGTCGCCCTGGCCGGCATCGGCGCCCAGCCCTGGCAGAAGTTCGAGGGCCAGGAGGCCGGCCTCGCCCAGATCCTGCAGGACATCACCGGCCAGAGCTGGCCCGCGGTGGTCTTCGCGATCGGCGCGATCGTCTCGATCTTCAGCATCACCCTGGTGGTGATCTACGGCCAGACCCGCATCCTGTACTCGATGGGCCGCGACGGCATGCTGCCGAAGCGCTTCGCCCAGCTCTCCCCGCGCACCGGCACCCCGGTCTGGAACACCCTCGTGGTCGGCCTCGGCGTCGGCGCGCTCGCCGCCTTCGTGCCGCTGCGCGTCCTGGCCGACATCACCAGCCTGGGCACGCTGATCGCCTTCTCGGTCGTCTCGATCGGCGTGATCATCCTGCGCCGTACCCAGCCGGACCTGCCGCGTGGCTTCAAGGTCCCCGGCTACCCGGTCGTCCCGCTGCTCAGCGTCGGCTTCTGCGTCTACCTGATCACCGGCCTGCACGCCGACACCTACCGGGCCGGTGCGATCGCCCTGGCCGTCGCCCTGGTCGTGTACTTCGGGTACAGCGTCAAGCACTCCAGGCTGAACCGGCCGGAGCAGACCGCCCTCGCCGACCGCGCGACCGGCTGAGGCCGCAGAACCACGAGTAGGGGCACGAGGAGGGGACCGCCGGACGCCATGACACCCCGGCGGTCCCTTTCGTCCCGGTGGACACACCCCGCGCCGACATGGCGACAGGGTGCCACCCCCACCCATAACCTTCCACCATGGTGAGCACCCGCACGCCCGGCACCTCCCGCCCGCGCGGCCGCTTCACCGGCCGTAGCGGCACGCCGGCCCCGCCCGCACCGGCCGGACCGTCGGTCAGGTACGGACGCCTGCGCCGCGGCCTGGCCCCCGGACCGTTCCCCCGCCAGCGCGGCGGGAGCGCCCCCGCCCCGCCGCCCGATCGGCTGAACCCGGCCCGGCTCGCCTCCCTGCGCCGCGTCCAGGTGCTCGGCTGCGCGATCGCCGCGGGGTGGGCCGCCGCCTTCCCCCTCGTCTCGAACCTGCCCAACCAGCGGCTCTGGGGCACCGTCGCGGCCCCCGCGTACGCGGTCGCCGGGCTGTTCTGCCTGGTCCTGCCCCGGCGGTTCGCCGCCCGTGCCGCCGCCGTGGCCGCCCTGCTGGGGGCGGTCCTGGTGCCGCTGGTGCTGCTGGCCCTCCAGGGCCGCCACCAGTCCGAGGTGATGGTGGTCGAACGCTCCGCGCACCTGCTGCTCACCACCGGCAGCCCGTACCTGCCGCACCCGGCGGTGGTCACCGACTACGACCCGTACCTGCCCGCGATGACGCTGTTCGGGATGCCCCGCGCCCTGTTCGGCAACGGCAGTCCGGCGGCGCGGCTGGCCGGGGACGCCCGGATCTGGTTCGCGCTGGCCTTCCTGGGCTGCCTGCTGGCCAGCTGGCGGCTGCTGCGGCCGTCCCGGGACCGCGCCCCACTGCTGCCGCTGGCCGCGCTCACCGCCTCACCGCTGATCGCGCTGGCGCTGGTGGTCGGCGGGGTGGACCTGCCGCTGATCGGGGTCTGCTGCCTCGCCATGGCGCTGGCCGAGCGGGACCGCACCATCGCCGCCGGGCTGGTGCTCGCCCTGGCCTGCACCCTGAAGTGGACGGCGTGGCCGGCGCTGCCGGTGGCCGTCCTGCTGCTCTGGCGGCTGTACGGGCGGCGGCCGGCCGCCCGGGCCGGGCTCACCGCGCTCGGCGCGGGCCTGGTGGTGATCCTCCCGTCCGTCCTGGCCAGGGCGGACGCGCTGCGCGAGCAGGTGGTGCGGTTCCCGCTGGGGCTGACCGCGATCCACACCCCGGCGGGCAGCCCGCTGCCCGGCAAGGTGCTCGCCGGGCTGGGGCCGACCGGGCACACCGTCTCGCTGGCGCTGATGACGGTGGGCGGGGCCGGGGTGACGATCTGGCTGCTGGCCCGGCCGCCGGTCTCCGCGATCGCCGCCGCCGACCTGCTGGCGGGCGGGCTGGCGATCGCCTTCATGCTGGCGCCGGCCGGGCGCTTCGGGTACCTGGCGCTGCCGGTGGTGCTGCTGATCTGGCCCCGGCTGGCGGCCCGGCGGCTGAGCGGGCGCAGACCCGTCCCGGTGAACTGTCTGCTGGCCCGCCCGGATCCCGTCCTGCCCCGGAGCTGAGCACACCGGGACCGGGACGGGGACCGGACGGGCCCGTGGGCCGCGTCAGCGGTTGCCGGCCGCCTTGATCACGGCGGCCACGGCCGGCCCGGCCGCGTCGACACCGTGGCCGCCGCCCTGGACCTCGGCGGCGACGGCGATGTTGCCCCGGTAGGCGGTGAACCAGCTGTTGGTGGTGGCCATGCCGGCCACCTCGGCGGAGCCGGTCTTGGCGCCCGCGTTGTCCGAGATCCCGGCCATGGCGGCCTTGGCGGTGCCGTCCTTGGCGGTGGCGGCCATCATGTCGCGCAGCTTGCCGGCGGCGTCGGGGGAGAGGTTGCGGGCGGCCTTCTGCTGGGGCAGGTCGGCGACCAGGATCGGCTGCCTGAACTCGCCGCTCTGCACGGTGGCCGTGACCGAGGCGATGGCCAGCGGGTTCATCTGGACCTTGCCCTGGCCGATGTACTGCATGGCCTGCTCGTCCTTGTTGCCGCCCGCGTCCGGCACCCGGCCGTCGGTGTTGGGCAGGCCGGTCTTCCACTCCAGGCCGATGCCGAAGACGTCCTTGGCGGTGGAGGTGAGGGCGCCCGGCTTGAGGCTGGTCAGGCCCTGATTGATGAAGGCGGTGTTGCAGGAGATCATGAAGTCCTGCTTGAGGGTGTTGTTCGGGTAGACGTCCTCGAAGGAGTTCGGGATCGCCTGCGGGTTGCTGCTCTTCGCCGGGCAGGGCACCACGGTGTCGGGGTTGACGCCGGCCTCCAGCAGGGCGGCCGAGGTGAGGATCTTCATCGTGGAGCCGGGGGCCAGCAGGCCGGTGAAGGCCCGGTTCTGGCCGCTGGCGGGCGCGTTGGCGAAGGCCAGCACCTGACCGGTGCTCGGCTCGATCGCGACGATCGAGCCCGACTTGCCGGCGAGGTCGCTCATCGCCTTCTCGGCCGCGGCCTGCGCCGCGTTGTCGATGGTCACCTTGAACGGCTTGGCGGGCTTGGGCTCGACGATGGTGAACAGCTTGTCCGAGGCGCCCTTGCCGGCCGCGTCGGTGATCACCACGCCGCTGCCCGCGTCGCTCTGGTCCTTGGTCGGGTCGGCCTGGAGGATCTTGCGGGCGCTGTCCTGCAGGGCGCTCAGCAGCGCCGGGGTGATCGAGGCGCCCTGGAGCGCCTTGCCGTTGCGGTCCACCACGGTGGACGGCGGGGCGAAGACCGGCTGGGTGGCGATCACCTCGCCCGGGCCCAGGTGCGGGTGGATCACCGTCGGCGCCCAGTGCACGGCCGGGGTGTTGTCGCTCATCTTCACGACACTGAGGAAGCCGTTGTAGTCCCAGGCCCGGCTGGTGCCCTCGAACTCGGCCCGGGCCTTGAAGCCCATCAGCACACCGGCGGGGCCCGCGGCGGCGGACGGCGACTCGGTGCCCGCCGCGGTGCCGGTCGCCGAGGGCGTGCCGGAGGCGGAGGGCTTGGCGGCGGTCGGCGCGGGGGTGCCGGTGGCGGACGCGAAGGCGGCCGGGGTGGCCGGACCGGCCGGGGTCAGGGTCAGCCCGCTCGGCTTGACCTGGTCCTTGAAGGAGTTCAGCGCGGTGGTCGCGGCCGCCGGGTCGTCGGTCAGCCCGGCCGCCTTGGAGATGTCACCGGCGGCCCAGGCGTCCAGGAAGTCCTTGGCACCGGCCGAGGCCTGCTCCGCCGTGGGCGGCTCGGCGACCACGGTGCGGGCCTTCTTGGCCTTCGGCGCGTCGGCGTCGTCGGAGCCGCCGATGAGGCTGTACGCCCCGTAGCCGCCGCCCGCCAGCATGGCGACGGACACGCCGGTGATGATGCCGATCTTCGCGCCTCTGCGCATGGTGCTGATCCCCCTGGGGTCTGGCGACAGGTCGCAGCCGACGGTGGCCGGATACGGGTTCCGGGTTCAGCGTAGGCAGACGGACTCCGTACGCCGACGAAATGACCGGGTCTTGTGACGGATCTGGTACGTGTCGCGTACCACGCCGGTACCGGTCCCGCGCTCAGATCCAGCTGGTGAACCACATCCGCCGGCGCCAGTCCTCCATCGGGATCGCCTGCCCCGTGTAGAGGGGGTAGAAGAAGAGGAAGTTCCACATGATCAGCAGGACCAGCAGGCCGGCCGCCGCGGAGCCGATGACCCGGCGGTCCCGGGAGGCGCCGGGGGGCCCGATCAGCGCGCCGACCATCATGGTCACCGCGAGCGCCAGGAACGGCACGAAGGCCACCGCGTAGAACAGGAAGATCGTCCGCTGCTGGTAGGCGAACCAGGGCAGATAGCCCGCGGCCAGGCCGCAGAGCACCGCGCCGGCCCGCCAGTCCCGGCGGGCCGCCCAGCGCCACAGGCAGTAGACCAGGGCCACCACGCCCGCCCACCAGAGCAGCGGGGTGCCGATGCCCAGCACCTCGCGGGCGCACTCGCTCGCGGTGCAGCCGCTCTGGCCCTGCTTCGGGGACTCGTAGAAGAAGGAGACCGGCCGGCCCAGCACCAGCCAGCTCCACGGGTTGGACTGGTAGGTGTGCGGGTCGCTCAGGTGGGTGTGGAACTCGTACACCGTGGAGTGGTAGTGCCACAGCGCGCGCAGGCCCTCCGGGATCCAGGTCGCACCGTCCCGGCCGACCGCCCAGTCCCGGCCCCAGCCGCCCTTGCCGGGTGCGTTGCTGCTGGCGAACCAGCCCCACCAGGAGGTGATGTAGACGACCACCGAGACCACGACCACCGAGACGAAGGCCGGCACCACGTCCCGGACCAGCGTCGCCAGGTGCGGCCGGCCCGCCCCGGCCAGCCGGCGCGCGCCCACGTCCCAGAGCACCGTCAGCACGCCGAACGCGGCCGCCACGTAGAGGCCGCTCCACTTGGTGGCGCAGGTCAGCCCCACACAGACACCGGCCGCGATCCGGTACGGCCGCCAGCCCAGGTTCAGCCGCCCGGCCAGCGCCGGGTCCGCCACGCCGCCGAGGCGCTCGGCGATCCGGGCCCGGGTGCGGTCGCGGTCCAGCAGCAGGAAGCCGAACGCGGCGAGGATCCAGAACATCACGATCAGGTCCAGCAGCGCCGCCCGGCTGAGCACGAAGTGCAGACCGTCCACCGCCAGCAGCAGCCCGGCCACGCAGCCCAGCAGGGTCGAACGGAACAGCCGGCGGGCGATCCGGGCCACCATCAGGATGGAGAGCGTGCCCAGCAACGCCACCGAGAACCGCCAGCCGAACGGGTTCATCCCGAAGAGCTGCTCGCCCGCGCCGATGATCCACTTGCCGACCGGCGGATGGACCACATAGCTGGCGACGGCCTGGTACGGCACCGCCGCCCCCGGCGTCATGATCTGTTCGTTGGCGCCCTCCGGCCAGCTGATCTCGTAGCCGCCGTGCCAGAGCGCGTAGGCGTCCTTGGCGTAGTACGTCTCGTCGAAGATGATCGCGTGCGGCTGGCCGAGGCCGGTGAACCGCAGCAGCCCGCCGAACAGCGCCACCGCCAGCGGGCCCAGCCAGCCCGCCCAGCGGCAGAGCCAGGACCAGAGCCGGTCCGGCAGGGCTATCCCGAGCCGCAGCAGCAGCGGGGAGGGCGCGACCCGGTCGGGCGTCACCCCCGGGCCGTCCGGCATCGGCGGCACCAGCCGCTCGGCCAGCGGGACCGCGGGCGCGGGCGTGTAGCCGTGCCGGACCAGGCCGCGCAGCCAGGCCGGGCGCGGCGGACCGGGCCGGTCCGGTCCGGGCTGCTCCGGTCCGGGCTCGCGGGGGCCGGGGACGGCGGGGGACGGCTGGTCCGTCAGGACCGGCACGCCAACGCCACCCTGCGCGGTGTGGTCTGTACCAGTAGGCGTCTGCGCCGCCGTGTCGCCGTTCATCCGCCACATCGTAGGGGCGGTCGCCGGCCGGGGAACGGCTCCCTCCGAAGCTGCCCGAATCGTCACCAAAAGCGCCCGGCGGCCGGAAGCTGAAAGGATGGGGGCGTGACAGGAGTACTCGTTCTCGCAGGCACCCCCATCGGCGACGTCTCGGACGCCCCGCCCCGGCTGCTCACCGAGCTGGCCGCCGCGGATGTGATCGCGGCCGAGGACACCCGGCGGCTGCGCCGGCTCACCCAGGCGCTCGGGGTGACCCCGGCCGGGCGGGTGGTCTCCTACTTCGAGGGCAACGAGGTCGGGCGGACCCCCGAACTGGTCGAGGCGCTGCTCGGCGGCGCCCGGGTGCTGCTGGTGACCGACGCCGGGATGCCGTCCGTCTCCGACCCCGGCTACCGGCTGGTGGCCGCCGCCGTGGCCGCCGACGTGAAGGTGACCGCGGTGCCCGGGCCGTCCGCGGTGCTCACCGCGCTCGCGCTGTCCGGCCTCCCGGTGGACCGCTTCACCTTCGAGGGCTTCCTGCCGCGCAAGACCGGGGACCGGGCCCGCCAGCTCGCCTCGGTCGCCGCCGAGCCGCGCACCATGGTCTTCTTCGAGGCCCCGCACCGGATCGCCGAGGCGCTGGCCGCGATGGCCGAGGCGTTCGGGGCCGAGCGGCCGGCCGCGGTCTGCCGCGAGCTGACCAAGACCTACGAGGAGGTCAGGCGAGGACCGCTCGGCGAGCTGGCGGCCTGGGCCGCCGAGGGCGTCAGGGGCGAGATCACCGTGGTGGTCTCGGGCGCCCCGCCGGCCGCGCCGCAGGAGCTGGGCCCGGCCGAACTGGCCCGCCGGGTGGCCGTCCGGGAGGAGGCGGGGGAGCGCCGCAAGGAGGCCATCGCGGCGGTCGCGGCGGAGCTCGCGCTGCCCAAGCGGGAGGTGTTCGACGCGGTGGTCGCCGCCAAGAACGAGGCCGGGAAGCCGGCCGGGAAGGCCGGGTAGCCGGGCCGGAACCCGCGCCGGGAACGCCGGGAACGGGGCCCGGAGCGGGCCCCGGAAAACGGGTGGAAACCGGGAGTGCCCGGGGCCGGGAGGGCGCGTACCTTGGAGAGAAGGCCCCGGTAAACACTCGTTGAGCTGAAGCTTTGGGCGCGCTTTTCGTACAGGATCCCTCCTTTCGTATAGGGATTCCCAACCAGCGTCCAAGTCTTCACAAGACGGGTATCGGCCGGGGCGGTCCGGGCATTTCCTGGGAAGGAAAGACCCAGCCGGGCGAGCGCCCGGCGGGCGCTGGGAGACGGCTATGAGCGAGACGATCGGTAGCCCCCTCGGTGGTAACGCGCTGAGCGACCCCGGCCCGGCGGGCCGGCCGCACACTCCCGTGGAGACCGTTCGGGAGGCCTACTCCTTCGCGTGCCTGAGCTGCGGGTACGGCTGGGAGCAGGCGTACGACATCGAGCACCACCCCGCCCGGGACGGGCACGTCGTGTTCGAGTACCACGCCAACGGTGTCCGGGTGCCGTCCCCGCTGCTCAAGCCGACCTGCCCGGGCTGTGGTGGCCACACCGTCCGGATCATGCGCGAGGGCCGGGTGGCCAGCGCCGAACGGCACTGGCAGCACGCCCCCGGCTACCCCGCGCACGCCGAGCCGGCCGGGGCCCCGGCGGCCACCGACACCGTCCGCCCGCAGGGCCGGTGGGCGCGGTTCTGGTCGCGGCTGCTGGGCTGACCGCGGCGACGGCGCCGACCGCGACCGCGACCCCCTCCGCGGCGGGCGGCGACCGTCCAGCGGCGTGAGCGGCCGACGGAGCCGGGCCGCCCTCGACCGACCGGTCGAGGGCGGCCCCGCACGCGACTAAGATTTCCGACCATGGCGGCCACTGCAGACCACAGCACCACCGGGACCCCGACCCCGGCGTACTACGTTTCCACCCCGATCTACTACGTCAACGATCGCCCGCACCTGGGCCACGCGTACACCACCGTGGCGGGCGACGTCCTCACCCGCTGGCACCGTCAGCGCGGCGAGAAGGTCTGGTACCTGACCGGCACCGACGAGCACGGCCAGAAGATCCTGCGCACCGCCGAGGCCAACGGCGTCAGCCCGCAGGAGTGGTGCGACAAGCTGGTCGAGGAGGCGTGGAAGCCGCTCTGGGAGCACCTGGAGATCGCCAACGACGACTTCATCCGCACCACCCAGCAGCGCCACACCGACCGGGTGCAGGAGTTCGTCCAGGACCTGTACGACAAGGGCGAGATCTACAAGGGCGGCTACTCCGGCCCGTACTGCGTCGGCTGCGAGGAGTACAAGCTCCCCGCCGAACTGCTGGACGGCGCCGCCGAGGGCGAGAAGCTCTGCCCGATCCACAAGAAGCCGGTCGAGTGGCTGGAGGAGGAGAACTACTTCTTCCGCCTCTCCGCGTACGGCCCGAAGCTGCTGGAGTTCTACGCCGAGAACCCCGGCTTCATCGCCCCCGAGTCGGCCCGCAACGAGGTGCTGCGCTTCGTCGAGCAGGGGCTGCAGGACCTCTCGATCTCCCGCTCCACCTTCAACTGGGGCGTGCCGCTGCCCTGGGACGAGAAGCACGTCCTGTACGTCTGGGTGGACGCGCTGCAGAACTACATCACCGCGGCCGGCTACGGCGCCGACCCGGAGCGGTTCGCCGAGCTGTGGCCCGCCTCCGTCCACCTGGTGGGCAAGGACATCCTGCGCTTCCACGCGGTGATCTGGCCGGCCATGCTGATGGCCGCCGGGCTGCCGCTGCCCAAGCGGATCGTCGCCAACGGCTGGCTGATGGTCGGCGGCGAGAAGATGTCCAAGTCCAACCTGACCGGCATCGCGCCCACCGACCTGACCTCGCACTTCGGCGTGGACGCGTACCGCTACTACTTCCTGCGGGCGATCCCGTTCGGCACGGACGGCTCCTTCTCCTGGGAGGACTTCACCGCCCGGTACACCTCCGAGCTCGCCAACGACTTCGGCAACCTCGCCTCGCGGGTGGCCGCCATGGTCGGCAAGTACTTCGACGGCGTGCTGCTGGCCTCGGCCGCCCACGGCGACGCCGAGCAGGCCGTCGCGGACGGGCTCACCGCCGCCGCGGCGACCGCCGACCGGAAGATCGGTGAGGAGCTGGACTTCGCCGGCGGCCTCACGGCGATCTTCGAGTTCGTCAAGCAGGTCAACGGCTACCTCACCGAGCAGGAGCCCTGGAAGGTCGCCAAGGACGACTCGGCGGAGGGCCGGGCGCGCCTCGCGACCATCCTCTACACCGCCGCCGAGGCGCTGCGGGCCACCGCCGTCCTGCTCAACCCGGTGATGCCGAGCACCGCCGAGAAGCTCTGGGCCTCGCTGGGCGCGGCCGACGCGGGCCTCGGCGAGCTGGCCGGCCAGACCGTCGCCACCGTCGCGGACTGGGGCCGGCTGCCCGTCGGCGCCACCGTCACCAAGGGCGACATCCTGTTCCCCCGCCTGGAAGAGAAGTCCGCCTCCTGATGGCCAAGACGGACGACCGGTCGACCCCACCGCCGCTGCCCGCCCCGCTGGCGGTGGCGGTGGCCGACTCGCACACCCACCTGGACATGCAGTCCGGCACCCCCGCCGAGGGCCTCGCCAAGGCCGCCTCGGTGGGGGTCGCCACCGTCGTCCAGGTGGGCTGCGACGTGCCCGGCTCCCGCTGGGCCGCCGACCTCGCGGCCGAGTTCGGGCAGGTGCACGCGGCCGTCGCCCTGCACCCCAACGAGGCGCCCCGGATCTACCTCGGCGACCCCGACGGCTGGTCCGGGCAGCAGCGCCCGGCCGGCGGGCAGGCCACGCTCGACGCGGCCCTCGCCGAGATCGACGCGCTCGCCGCGCTGCCGCAGGTCGTCGCGGTCGGCGAGACCGGCCTCGACTACTTCCGCACCGGCCCGGAGGGCGTGGAGATCCAGAAGGAGTCGTTCCGCCGCCACATCGCGATGGCCAAGCGGCACGGCAAGGCCCTGGTGATCCACGACCGGGACGCCCACGAGGACGTCATCGCCGTCCTGCTGGAGGAGGGCGCCCCCGAGCGGACGGTCTTCCACTGCTACTCCGGCGACGCCGCGATGGCCAGGATCTGCGCCGAGCACGGCTGGTACCTCTCCTTCGCCGGCCCGGTCACCTTCAAGGCCAACCAGCCGCTGCGGGACGCCCTCGTCGCCACCCCGCTCGACCGCGTCCTGGTCGAGACCGACGCGCCCTTCCTCACCCCCCACCCCTACCGGGGCCGGCCCAACGCGCCGTACCTGATCCCGGTCACGGTCCGCTCGATGGCCGGGACGCTCGGCCTGCACGAGGACGAACTCGCGACGGCGATCGCGGCGAACACGGCCAGGGCCTTCGGCTACTGAGCGGGTCGCACGAATATTCGGTTCAGGGGAAACGGTTCGGCACTCTCGTGGCGCTGTAAGGCTGGTTGGCATGAGTGCGGTGGGGGAGGTGGCGATGGCCGCCGAGCCGTCGTCCATGAGTTCCACCGGGACGAGGAGAAGGGCGTCTATCTGCCCGTCGCCCGGCACGAAGGGGTGCTGCGCACCTCCGTGGCCGTACCCCGTGGAGATCGACCTCGCGGCGGTCGTCGAACTCTGAGCGCCCGCCGCGCCCGTATCCTTGGCGCGTGAGCACCACCGATCCCACCCCTGACAGCCTCCCGCAGCCCCCGGCCGGAGGGGCCGCCCTGCTGGGCGGCGCCGACATCCGGGAGCTGGCGGCCGCGTTCGGCGTGAAGCCGACCAAGCAGCGCGGGCAGAACTTCGTCACCGACGCCAACACCGTGCGGCGGATCGTCCGGGCCGCGGACGTGACGGGCGAGGACTCGGTGGTCGAGGTCGGGCCCGGACTCGGGTCGCTGACGCTGGCGCTGCTGGAGGTCGCCGAGCACGTCACCGCCGTCGAGATCGACCCCGTCCTGGCGCGCCACCTGCCGGACACCGTCGCCGCCCGGCTGCCCGGCAAGGCCGACGCCTTCGACCTCGTGTTCAGCGACGCGATGGACGTCACCGAGCTGCCCGGCCCGGCGCCGACCGCGCTGGTCGCCAACCTGCCCTACAACGTGGCCGTGCCGGTGCTGCTGCACATGCTCGCCACCTTCCCCAGCATCGAACGCACCCTGGTGATGGTGCAGAGCGAGGTCGCCGACCGGCTCGCGGCCAAGCCGGGGAACAAGGTGTACGGCGTCCCGTCGGTCAAGGCCAACTGGTACGCGGAGGTGAAGCGGGCCGGCGCCATCGGGCGCAACGTGTTCTGGCCCGCGCCCAACGTCGACTCCGGGCTGGTCTCGCTGATCCGCCGCGACCCGCCGCGCACCACCGCCAGCCGCGAGGAGGTCTTCGCGGTCGTCGACGCCGCGTTCGCCCAGCGACGCAAGACCCTGCGCGCCGCGCTGGCCGGCTGGGCCGGCTCCCCGGCCGCGGCCGAACAGGCGCTCGCCGCCGCCGGGATCGACCACAAGCTGCGCGGCGAGATGCTGACGGTGGAGCAGTTCGCCGCCATCGCCGAGCAGAAGCCAGCGGGATCGGCGGGTGCGGCGGGCCGGACGGAGCGGGCCGATCAGGCCGATCAGTCGGAGAAGACGGAGCAGCAGTGATCACGGTACGGGTCCCCGCCAAGGTCAACGTCCAGCTGGGGGTCGGCGGACTGCGGGCCGACGGCTACCACGACCTGGCGAACGTCTTCTTCGCCGTCGCCCTCGGCGACGAGGTGACGGCCACCGCAGCCACCCCCGGCGAGGGCGTCACCCTCAGCTGCTCCGGCCCCGACGCGGCCGCCGTCCCGCTCGACGACAGCAACCTCGCCGCCCGCGCCGCCCGGCTGCTCGCCGCCCACCACGGACTGGCCGCCCCCGACGTCCGCCTGCACATCGCCAAGGCCATCCCGGTGGCCGGCGGCATGGCCGGCGGCAGCGCCGACGGCGCTGCGGCGCTGGTCGCCTGCGACGCCCTCTGGGGCCTGCGGACCCCCTTCGAGACCCTGCTGGAACTCGCCGCCGAACTCGGCTCCGACGTACCGTTCGCACTGGTCGGCGGCGTCGCCCTCGGCCGGGGACGCGGCGAGATCCTGGAGCCGCTGCCCGTCGGCGGGACGTTCCACTGGGTCTTCGCCGTCGCCGACGGCGGGCTCTCCACCCCCGCCGTCTTCCGCGAGTGCGACCGCCTCCGCGACGAGGCCGGCACCGGCTCCACCGACACCGAGGTGCCCACCCCCGACGCCGACCCCGCGCTGCTCGCCGCCCTCGCCGACGGCGACGCCGTCGCCCTGGCCGCCGCGCTCGCCAACGACCTCCAGCAGGCCGCCCTCTCGCTGCGCCCCGCGCTCGCCGACACCCTGCGGGCCGGCACCGAGGCCGGTGCGATCGGCGCCCTGGTCTCCGGCTCCGGCCCGACCTGCGCCTTCCTCGCCAAGGACGCCGACTCGGCGGCCGCCGTCGCCGAGGCCCTGCGCGCGTCCGGTGCGTGCCGTACGGCGCACGCCACCTACGGGCCGGTGGCGGGGGCGGGCGTCCCGGCGTAACGGGAGCCCAGGGCCGTTCCGGGCGGCTCGTCGAGGTGGGGCGGGCGGCTTGTCGGGGCGGCCCGGTACGGGCGTGACCGGTGCCGGGCAGGGGACCGGCGTCCGGCGGGGCAGGGGGCCCGTGTCGGCGCATTAGGCTGGGAAGGATCGGGGTCCACCCCGAGATTTCGGGCCAGCCCCGAGACCGCCGAACCCAGGAGCGCAGCACACGTGGCCGTCAACCTCGCCACCATCGAGTCCGTCACGAAGGTCTACGGCACCCGCGCCCTTCTGGACGGGGTCAGCCTCGGCGTCAGCGAAGGGGACCGGATCGGCGTCGTCGGACGCAACGGGGACGGCAAGACCACCCTGATCCGGATGCTCGCCAAGCTGGAGGAGCCGGACGGCGGGCGGATCACCCACTCCGGCGGGCTCCAGCTGGCCGTCCTCACCCAGCACGACTCGCTCGACCCCCAGGCCACCATCCGGCACGAGGTGATCGCCGACCGGGCCGACCACGAGTGGCTCGGCGACGCCCGGATCCGAGACATCATCGAAGGCCTCTTCGGCGGCCTCGACCTGCCCGGCTTCGCCGACGGCCTGGACACCGTCATCGGCCCGCTCTCCGGCGGCGAGCGCCGCCGGATCGCCCTCGCCAAGCTGCTCCTCGGCGCGCCGGACCTGATCGTCCTCGACGAGCCCACCAACCACCTCGACGTCGAGGGCATCGCCTGGCTCGCCAAGCACCTCCAGGGCCGCCGCTCCGCGCTCGTCTGCGTCACCCACGACCGCTGGTTCCTCGACCAGGTCTGCACCCGGATGTGGGACGTCCAGCACGGCTCGGTGCACGAGTACGAGGGCGGCTACTCCGACTACGTCTTCGCCCGCGCCGAGCGCTCCCGGATCGAGGCCGTCGAGGAGCAGAAGCGCCAGAACCTGGCCCGCAAGGAGCTCGCCTGGCTGCGCCGCGGCGCCCCCGCCCGGACCTCCAAGCCGCGCTACCGGATCGAGGCCGCCAACGCCCTGATCGCCGACGTGCCGGACCCGCGCGACAAGAGCGAGCTGATGAAGTTCGCCAACGCCCGGCTGGGCCGGACGGTCTTCGAGCTGGAGGACGTCACCGTCAAGGCCGGCCCCAAGCTGCTGCTGGAGAACCTCACCTGGCAGCTCGGCCCCGGCGACCGGATCGGCCTGCTCGGGGTCAACGGCGCCGGCAAGACCTCGCTGCTGCGCGCGATGCGGGACGCCTACGCCTCCGAGGGCGACGTGCAGCCCGCCTCCGGTGTGATCAAGGTCGGCAAGACGGTGCGGCTGGCCTACCTCTCCCAGGAGGTCGCCGAACTGGAGCCGACGACCCGGGTGCTGCAGGCGGTCGAGCAGGTGCGCAGCCGCGTCGACCTCGGCAAGGGCCGGGAGATGAGCGCCGGGCAGCTCTGCGAGCAGTTCGGCTTCGGCAAGGACAAGCAGTGGACGCCGGTCGGTGACCTCTCCGGTGGCGAGCGGCGCCGGCTCCAGCTGCTGCGGCTGCTGATGGACGAGCCGAACGTGCTGTTCCTGGACGAGCCGACCAACGACCTCGACATCGAGACGCTCAACCAGCTGGAGGACCTGCTCGACGGCTGGCCCGGCTCCATGGTCGTGATCAGCCACGACCGGTTCTTCATCGAGCGGACGACCGACGTGGTGCACGCGCTGCTCGGCGACAAGAAGCTGCGGATGCTGCCGAACGGCGTCGACGAGTACCTGGAGCGGCGGGCGCGGATGGCGGCGGCCGCCGCCTCTGCCGCCTCCGCCGCTTCGTCCGCCGCCGCCGCGGACTCCGCCGGAGCGCCGGCCGGGGCCCCGGCGATGTCGGCCGGGGACGTGCGGGCGGCCAAGAAGGAGATGCAGAAGCTGGAGCGGCAGATCGCCAAGCTGGACGAGAAGGAGGCCAAGCTGCACGCCCAACTCGCCGAGCACGCCGCCGACTTCTCCAAGGTCGCGGAGCTGGACGCGCAACTGCGCGCCGTCCGGGGCGAGAAGGAGGAGCTGGAGATGGGCTGGCTGGAGCTGGCCGAGCAGGTCTGACCCGGTTCAGCCGCTGCCCAGCAGGGTCTCCAGCTCGTCCGCCGCACGGCCCAGCGCGCTGCGCGTCGGGTCGTGCGGCCTGGTCGGGCGGACCGCGGGACCGGCCGGCGGGCGGTGCTCCCGGGCGGCCGCGGTGAGCTCGTCCAGCGCCTGCCGGACCCGGGCCACCTCGGCCGGGTCGGGCACCCGTCCGCCGTAGCGGATCTGCGCCGCGTACGCCGCCACCGCGCCGCTGAGGCGCTCCAGCGCGACCGTCGCCGGCAGCCACTGCTCGGCCAGCCGGCCGGTGGGCGGCGGCTCGGTGAGCCCCTGCTGCACCTCCCGGTGGGCTTCCGCCAGCGCGCGGTAGGCGGTGCGGCGCAACCAGACCTCGGCGACGGGCTGCCGCGGACCGGGGCGGGCGGGCCCGTCCGCCGGTGCGTCCCGGGTGAGCCCCGCCACCGAGGAGAGGTAGGCCTGGAGGGCGGTCGTCGCGGCCACCAGACGGGGCTCGATCCGGTGGCGCGTGCGCTCCGGCCAGAGCAGATAGCCGAAGAGCAGCACGATGGCACTGGCCAGCGAGGTGTCCAGCACCCTGGGCCAGAACTCGGCCGCGCTGCTCTGCCCGCCGAGCTGCAGCAGGATCAGCGCCATCGGCGTCATGACGACGGTGTTCAGGCCGTAGTGCGCCGCCGTGGCGTACGGCAGCAGGGCCACGCAGAACGCGGCGATCGCGGTCAGCGCCCACTCGTCGGTGGTGAGCGAGAGGACGGCCGCCGTCACCGCCACCCCCAGCACGGTGCCGATCGAGCGGCTGACCGCGCGCAGGAAGACCGAGCCGAGATCCGGCTTGAGGACGAACGCGATCGTCATCGGCACCCAGTAGCTCTTGCTGAGCGGGTAGGCCGCGGTGGCCGCCGAGCCGACCGCGATGCACAGCGCCACCCGCAGGCCGTACCGGACCGAGCCGCGGGAGAGCAGCCGGACCCGCAGCCGCCAGGGGTCGGGCGGCGGGGGCGGCGCGGTGCCGAGCACGGCCTCCCGGCCGGCGACGGTCTCGGCGGCGGCGCGCAGCGCCACGTCCAGGGCCTGCCGGGACGGCGTGTCGGGCTGCCAGTCGGGCACCGCCACCTCGCCGCCGCCGCGCTCCACCGCGCGGGCCAGCAGGCCGGGGACCGCGGCGACCTCCGGCGGGACGGGCCGCCTGGCCCAGAGCAGCCCGCTCGCCGCCTCGGTGGCGGCCAGCGCGGCCTCGTACATCCGGCGGAGCCGGACGGTGCGGGGGGACTCGGGGACCCGGGGGTGGGGCGGGGGGAGAAGATCCTGGAGCTGGTTCAGACGGGCCGTCAGAACCTGGCGGGAGGCCGCGCCCCGCGGTGTGCCGAGGTCGGCCAGGGTGCGCCCGAGCGCGTCGTACGCGGCCGCGAGGGCGCGGTTGCGCGGATCCCCGCGAGGACGGCGGTAGCTCCGGTGCGGCAGACCGAGCAGGACCACGAACGCCGCCCCCACCAGCATCATCGGCGGCGCCGCCCACCAGGGGCGGGCCATCGGCATGCCACTGCCCAGCGCCGCGGAGACCAGCAGGAGCATCCCGGCCGCGGACCCGCGCGGCCCGGTGGCGCTCAGCGCGCCGGAGGCGAAGGCCGTCACGGTGAGTGCCGCGCCGAGGGTGAGTGCGCCGGCCCGGAACTCCTGGAGCGACATCCCGATCAGCATGCCGAGCGCGGAGGCGAGGACGGCGGAGGCGATCCTGGGGGCGCGCAGGCGGGTCGGCTCGATGCGGTCGTTCATGGTCGCGTGCATCGCCCCGAGGCCGGCGAAGACGCCGAGGTCCAGACGGTGGGCGAGCAGGCCGGCCGTCAGCGGGACGGCCATGCCGACCGCCGCGCGCAGCATCAGCGCCAGCGGAAGCGGCGGCCGGGCGGGGCGGGCGGCGCGGGCCCACCAGGGGGCGCTCCGGCGGGGGCTCGGGCCGGGGGTGCTGGGGCCGGGGGTGCTGGGCTGCCCGGGAGGCACGTGATCACGTCCGTTCCGCTGCTGGGCCCGCCCCGTGCGGGTGAACGATGGCGGGGGTCGCTGCTGTGCGACATTGCGCGGCAGATGAGGTCGTACCCGGTCGAACCGGGCCCGGCCAGTCTACCGGCCGGCGCCCGGCATTCCCGGGGTGGTCCGGGCCCGGGTCGAGCCCCCCGGCCCGGGGCGCGTGTCAAGTTCGTACCGATCGCGCCCGGTCGTGCCATGGGCCCTGCCGGTGCGACAGAGGTGATGACTACGATGGCCGGGGCGACGACCGTCCCACAGGACGGTCGGTTCGCCGAGCAGGACGGTACGACCGAGAAGTTGACGGTGTGTCGCGGTGCGGCGGCCCAGAGGGCGCCCCCGCGCGCGGGGGAGAGGTGGATTGCGGTGGCTGGCGAGGCTGGACCGGGCGGCGCGGGCTGGGCGGACGGGCCCAACGGCGAGGTGAAGCCGTGGTCGCTCAATGACAGTTGGATCGGCAGAGTGGTCAGCCAGGTCCAGACCGACGTCAGCGCCAGCGCCCTGGTGACGGCGTTCGGGTCCAATGACGTCAAGATCGAGCTGGACACGCTGACGAACTTCAAGAAGAAGGTCGACGCGCTGCTGGCGTCCCTGGAGGGCTCGGACGCGGCACAGCACAAGATCCAGGAACAGAAACTGACACCGGGGAACTTCGGGACGGGGTTCACCGAGTCCTCCGACCTGATGGCGGCCTACGAGAAGACGCACGCGGCGATCGCCCAGCTCTCGAAGGACTTCGCCGATCAGATCGCGAAGATGAGCGAAGCGGTGGCCCGGACGGCGGGCAACTACGGGACCAACGAGGAGCACCAGACCGCCGCCGCGAAGACCGTGGCCAAGAACGCTGGCAGCTACACCCCGGCGGCCGGACCGAACGGGCCGGCGCCGGGGCAGGGTGGCGTTGGCGGTACGTACTGATGGTGGGCCGGGGAGAGAGTCTCAGCAAAACGGGGAGTAAGTGGTGGCAGGCGGAACGAAATTCGAAGGGTTCGAGCACGGCAATCTCAAGGCCATGGTCGCCAACACCGATCCGTCCAAGGTCACGAGCCGGGGCAACCAGCTCAAGGCCGCGAGTCGGGTCCTGGACGACCTGAGCCGGGCTCTGGCCGCCCACCTCGGCCAGATCCAGTGGGAGGGGCCGGCCGCCGACAACTTCAAGACCTGGGCTGGCGACCTGAACAAGTCTGCCGCCATGATCAGCGAGTACTCGAAGGGCGCCGGCGAGGCCATGGTCCAGGCCGGCGAGGCGCTCAGCACCGCCAAGACCGGCGTACCCGAGGTGCCGAAGACCGACATCGCGACGGTCGACAAGCGCAACACTCAGCCATGCCCGAACGTGACGCCCACTCAGCAGGCCGTGTACGGCTTCGGGAGCGCCACTACGACCCCGTCCGTCGACGACATCATGAAGCGGGTCAACCACAACTGGGTCACCGCGACGGAGGCACAGGCGGCTCAGAAGCGGGTCGAGGCGGCGCACCAGGAGGCCATCCACCAGATGGAGAAGCTGGGGCAGGCGTACGAGGCGGCGACGACCAAACTGAACGGGCTGAAGCTGCCGACCCTGCCGGGGGCGCCAGGCGACGGCAGCGGTATTGGCGGAAGCCAGGAGGTCTCTCCCGGCGGTGGCGGCAGTACCGGCTCCGGCGGTACCGTTCGCACTCCTCGTACGGGCGGCAGCGGTAGTGGCAGTGGTGGGAGCTACACCCCGTCCGGCGGCGGCTACAGCGGCGGGTCGGTTCCCCCTCACCTGCCTGCGCCGGGTCCACAGGGGTCCGACGGGTCGGGTCACATCGACTCGGTTCCGCCGCACAACGGGCCGCCGTCGCTGCCGCACGACCCCGGTGTCCCCGGGCCGTCGCCGCAGCCCTGGTACCCGACCGACCGTCCCGGCACCGACCTCAACAGCCTGCCGTCCGTGCCGACTTTGCCTGGGCAGACCGGTCCGGTCGTGCCGGGTGGTGGCGGCAGCCTGCCTCCGAGCGGTCCGGGTGGCAGCCCCGGTTTCCCTGGCGGCCCGGGCGCAGACGGTGGGTATCCGGGCGGTGGTTCGCTTCCTCTCGGAGGCTTTGGACCCGGCGGAGGCGGGTCGGTCCCGGCGAAGGGCGGCGGCGGTGGTTCGATTTCGAGCCGAGCCGGCAGTTTCGGTGGGGGCGCTCTGCCTGCGAAGGGCGGGGCCCCGGGGCCGACCGGTGGTGGAACGGTCTTCGGTGCGCGCGAGGCCCAGGCGGGCCGGTCCGGAGCGGCCGGTGGCATGGGGGGCGCGGGCGGTATGGGTGGCGGTATGCACCCGGGCATGGGCGGCCACGGTGCCGGCGGCTCGGGCGGCAGCGCGCGCGGGCGCGGTCTGACCTCGACCAGCGGCGGCACCGTCGGCGGGCGCAAGGGCCCGGTTGTCGGTGGCGAGTTCACGCCCGGCGGCACCGGCCTGCGCAATCGGGCCGGCGCCGCCGCGGGAGCTGAGGGCGGAGCCCGTTCGGGCCAGAACGGCATGATGAGCCCCGGCATGGCGGGTGGCGCGGGCAAGAACGAGCGCGACCGTCGTAAGCGGGCCGACTACCTGCACGAGGACGAGGAAACCTGGACCAGCGGTACTCCGCAGAGCAATCCGGGCGTGATTGAGTAGTTGTGGAACAACTGCCCGGCCATTGGGTCCGTCCCGGTGGCCGGGCAGATCCGTCCGGGGCGCGGTCCTCGGCTGACGGGGAGACTGACGAGGGAGTTGTGATGCGGCGGACTGGCGTGCGGGTGCGTGGGCGACGTTTCGCCGTGGCGTCCTTGGTAACGGCTGTGGTCGTCGGTCCGGCGGCAGTTCCTGCCGCAGCGGCCGATTCGATTCGTGAGCAACAGTGGCATCTCGATGCCATGAAGGTGTCGGACATATGGAAGATCAGCAAAGGCCAAGGTGTCACGGTCGCGGTGATCGACAGTGGCTTCAAGCTGGACCACCCAGACCTGGTGGGGCAATTGCTGCCAGGTAAGGACTTCAGCGGGCTCCCGGGTGGTGTCGGTGCCTATACCGAAAGCCATGGCACTGAGATGGCTGCCCTTGTCGTGGGCTCCGGAAAAGGGCTGAATGGCAATGGGGCTTATGGTCTGGCGCCGGGGGCCAAGGTTCTCCCAATCAAAATCAAGAACAATGACAACGCTGCCGGAGTGAGTTCCGCGGAATTCCTCAACCAAATCGGCCAGGGGATCGTCTACGCGGCCGATCAGGGCGCCAAGGTCATCAGTATTTCCCAGGCGACATCCGCAGTGCGGGTATCGGCCGACGACATCGCGAGTCTCAAGGCCGCCGTGGCGCACGCGAGCACGAAGGGTGCTCTGGTGGTGGCGGGTGTCGGGAACTCTGCTCAATCGGGCAACCCGGTGCAGTATCCAGCGGCGCTTCCCGGCGTTGTTGGGGTTGGCGCCGTGGACCGAGACGGACTCGCCACGGCAGAATCCGAGCAGGGGCCGCAGGTTGATCTAACCGCACCAGGAATTGAGATCTACAACGCCTGTACCGCGAATTCTGGTTACTGCAAGGGACATGGCACGTCCGACGCCACGGCACTTGTGTCTGCGTCTGCGGCACTGGTCTGGGCAGTGCATCCCGATTGGACTGGTAATCAGATTGCACGTGTCCTTGTCAACACTGCTGGTAAGCCGACGGATGGGTCGAGCCGGAATGACGCTGTTGGGTACGGGATCGTCCGGCCCCGAGTCGCTTTGACGGAGCCGGGGGATCCGGGGCCGGCGGATGTGAACCCGATTTCGGAGCAGTCGGCTGGAGCGCCTTCGGGCGCATCGGCCTCAGTGGTTCCGTCCCAGGCCGAGACGCCCTCGGCGGCCGCATCGGCTGGGGCGGGTGCGGCGCCGGCCGAGGACGGTACGCCGGTGGGGTCGCCTGCCGTGCGGCCGGAGGCTGATGGGGTGTCCGGCTCCGGGAGTGTGGTGCCGCTGGTGGTGGCGGTGGTTGTCGGGTTGGTGCTGGTGGCCGGGGTGGTGTTCTTCGTGGTGCGGAGGCGGGCCGCTGCCCGGTAGGCGGTGGTCGGGCGGTGATCCGTGCACGCGGTGGCGGTAGGGGAAGCCGGTCGTCGGATGTGGATGTCGATGGCCGGCGGGGGAGCCGGGGCGCGGTGGGCTGATGTGCGCGTGGGTGCGTGAGGTGGGCGTGCGGGGTGGGGGTGTGCGCCGGTGTCACCCGGGTGGGTGCTGTCAGTGGGGCCGGGGGGTCGTCAGGGTGGCGGTATGGATACGCAGGAAGCCCGGCGGGCGGCCCAGTTGCGGCGAGCGGCGGCCGCGGCGCTGATCGGTACGGCGATCGAGTTCTACGACTTCTTTCTCTACGGGACGGCGGCGGCGCTCGTCTTCGGCGGGGTGTTCTTTCCCGAACTGGGCAGGGTGGGGGCGCTGTTGGCGGCGTTCTCGGTGTACGCGGTGGCGTTTCTGGCGCGGCCGCTGGGGGCGGTGGTGTTCGGGCACTTCGGGGACCGGCTGGGGCGGAAGCGGATGCTGGTGGTGTCGCTGCTGCTGATGGGGCTGTCGACGGCCGCGGTGGGGCTGATGCCGGGGTACGAGGTGTGGGGGTGGTGGTCGCCGGTGGCGCTGGTGGTGCTGCGGGTGTGCCAGGGCGTGGGGCTGGGCGGGGAGTGGGGCGGGGCGGCGCTGCTGATCGCGGAGAACGCGCCGGCCGGGCGGCGCGGGCGGTACGGGGCGTTTCTGCAGCTCGGGCCGGTCAGCGGGTTCGTGCTGGCGAACGGGGTGTTCCTGGTGCTGCAACTGGTGCTGGACGAGAGGGCGTTCGCCGCCTGGGGCTGGCGGGTGCCGTTTCTGGCGTCGTTGGTGCTGGTGGCGGTGGGGCTGTTCGTCCGGCTGCGGATCGAGGAGACGCCGTTGTTCCGGGCAGGGGAGGAGCGGGGCCGACCGCCGGTGGTGGAGGTGTTGCGCGGGCACTGGCGGACGGTGCTGATCGGCTGCGGCGCGATCACCGTGGGGTACGCGCTGTTCTATCTGACCACCACGTACGCGCTGGCGTACGCGACGACGGGGCTCGGGGTGCCGAGCACGCTGCTGCTGTCGATGCTGCTGGTGGGCGCCGCGGGGAAGGGGGTGACGGTCTGGGTGAGCGCACGGCGCAGTGACCAGTGGGGGCGCCGGCGCACCCTGCAGATGGCGACGGGGCTCGCGATGGCCTGGTCGCTGGTGCTGTTCCCGCTGCTGGAGACGGTGCGCAGGCCACTGATGTTCCTGGCCCTGGCGGGGGCGATGGTGGTGCTGGGGTGTCTGCTGGGGCCGGTGGCGGCGTTCCTGCCGGAGCTGTTCCCGACCAGGGTGCGCTACACGGGGGCGGCGCTGACGTACAACCTCGGCGGTGTGGTGGGCGGGGCGACCACCCCGTTGATCGCGACCAGGCTGACCGAGGCGTACGGGACGGCGGAGCCGGTCGGCTGGTATCTGGCGGGGCTGGGGGCGGTGGCGCTGCTCTGTCTGCGGCTGCTGCCGGAGACCAGCGGTGCGGAGCTCGGGGCTGTCGGGGTGGACGGCGGACGCCGCCGGGCGCCCGTGCTGGGGGCGGATCCGGCGGCGTGACGCGGGTGGGGCGACCGGGCTCAGGCGGCCTGGGCGGCCAGGGCGGCGCGGCCGGCCAGCAGGACGGCGGTGTGCTTGGCGACCCGCTCGCCGAGGTGCTCGGCGGTGGCGATGTCGGCCTTGTGCACGGCGTCGGCGCCGAGGTCGGAGGGGGTGGAGGCGGTGGCACCGGCGAAGAAGCCGAGGCGGTTGAGGTCGTTCTCGGTGCCGGTGCTGGAGTTCCAGCCGGGCTTGAGGCCGAGGCTGACCCAGCTCATGCCGTGCTGGAAGGCCAGGGTCTGGAAGAAGCCCAGGGTGCCGGCCTTGTCACCGCTCTTGGAGGCGGAGTTGGTGAAGCCGGCGGCGACCTTGTCCAGCCAGGCGTCGCCGAACCAGCGCTTGCTGCTGGCCTCGGCGAAGGCGTGGAAGGCGCCGGAGGCGGTGCCCATGTAGGTGGGCGAGCCGAAGACGATCGCGTCGGCGGCGTCCAGCTGGGCCCACTGCTCGTCGGTGATGGTGTCGACGGCGACCGAGACGACCTCGGCGCCGGTGGCGGCGGCGCCGCGGGCCACGGCCTCGGCGATGACGGCGGTGTGGCCGTAGCCGGAGTGGAAGGCGATGGCGACGGTCGGGCGGATGGCGGTCATGGCGTGGGCGCTCCTGGGAGGGAGGGATGGGGGCACGGGAGAAAGCTCGAAGGGCAGGCCGGAAGGGGCGGCGTTCCCGGCCTCCCGACGGTCTCCAATATAGACCAAGTCTCTATTGGTTACCAAGGGTGGATCGGAGACCTTCCCCGTTACCCTGGAGGGCATGACGACGCAGGAGCGGTCCCCGGCCGGGCCGGAGCGGGCCCATGAGCTCGATGTCTTCGCTCAGCTCTGTCCGAGCCGGGCCATGTTCGCGGAGCTGGCGGACAAGTGGTCGATGCTGATCCTGATGAGCCTCGGCGAACTCGGCCCGCAGCGCTTCTCCGAACTGCAGCGCGCGGTCGACGGGGTCAGTCGCAAGATGCTCACCCAGTCGCTGCGCACCCTGGAGCGGAACGGCCTGGTGCGCCGTACGGTGCACCCCGAGACGCCGCCGCGCGTGGTCTACGACCTGTTGCCGCTCGGCCGTGAACTGGCCGTGCTGGTGGCGCCGCTCGGGCGCTGGGCCGAGGAGCGCACCGAGTTGATGCTCGCCGCCCGCGAGGAGTTCGACCGGGCGCACGCCGACGGCTGAGGCCGGTGCGGCCGGCCGGAGCCGATTTCCCTTCCGGCCCGCCAGCCGTGTAATGTCTTCCTTGTTCGACCGGTTCGCCCCTATAGCTCAGTCGGTAGAGCGTCTCCATGGTAAGGAGAAGGTCTGCGGTTCGATTCCGCATGGGGGCTCAAGTGAAAGGCCCTCGCCCAACGGCGAGGGTCTTTTTTGTGTCCCCGCACCGGCGTCGGGGTGTACGGGGGCGTGACGCGGCCTAGCGGGCCGGGCCCGGAATGCGCTGTGATGGTGCGTCATCGGCCGCCCGCCCCAACGGGCGTGGACGCGGGCCGGACCCCGACCTGGAGGGCGTCATGGGCGTTCGACTCGTGGTGGTCGACGACCACCGGCTGCTGGCCGAGGCGCTGGCCGCCGCGCTCCAGCTGCGCGGCCACCGAGTGCTCGCGGTGGGCTCGCCGGCCGGCGCGGCCGCCGACCTGGTGGCCGGCCGTCGACCCGAGGTGTGTCTGCTCGGGGTAACCGGTCCGGCCGAACCCGGCGCCTTCGACGGGCTGCGCCGGATCCGCCGGGAGCGGCCCGAGGTGGCCGTCATCGTGCTCGGGCCGGTCGGTGAACTGCGCGGTGTGGCAGGCGCGTTCGCGGCCGGGGCGGCGGGCTACGTGCCCAGCGACGAGCGGATCGAGGTGGTCGAGCGGGCCATCGCCCGGGCCCGGGCGGGCGAGGCGGCGGTCGCGGTGGACGTCCTGCGGGGCGCCTTCGACCAGTTGCTGAGACCGGCCGCCGAGCCGGACGACGAAGCCGTCCGGCTGCTGCGGCTGCTGACCCGCCGTGAGGTCCAGGTACTGGCCCGGATCGCGGACGGCGAGGACACCGCGGCGATCGCGGCCGGGATGCGGATCGCCGCCAGCACCGCCCGGACCCACGTCCAGCGGGTGCTGATGAAGCTCGGCGCGCGCACCCGGCTGGAGGCGGCGGCGGTCGCGGCCAGGACCGGGCTGCTGGAGCGGATGGCCCAGGGCTGAGCGGGCGGTTCCGGCGGCCGGGCCCGGCGGACGGTCGCGGCCGGATGGTCCGGAAAGGGCTCCCGGGTGGTCCGGAGCACCCCCGGCGGCCAGGGAGAATAGGCCCCAGTCGTACGTACGTCACCGATGGCCCGCCGAGGCGGCGGACCATCGCCCGCTGGAGGTCTCATCATGAGTAAGTACCTGGTCACGGGTGGCGCCGGCTATGTCGGCAGTGTGGTCGCCGCCCACCTGCTGGAGGCGGGACACCAGGTGACCGTCCTGGACGACCTCTCCACCGGCTTCCGCGAGGGCGTGCCTGCCGGTGCCGAGTTCGTGTCCGGACGCATTCAGGACGCCGGCGCGGTGCTGGACGGCTCCTTCGACGGGGTGCTGCACTTCGCCGCCTCCTCGCAGGTCGGCGAGTCGGTCGCGGACCCGGAGAAGTACTGGCGCAACAACGTGGCCGGCTCGCTGGAGCTGGTCGCCGCGATGCGCAAGGCCGGTGTGCGCAAGCTGGTGTTCTCCTCCACCGCCGCCGTGTACGGCGAGCCGGAGGTTGTCCCGATCGCCGAGACCGCCCGCACCTCGCCGACCAACACCTACGGTGCCACCAAGCTGGCCGTCGACCACCTGATCACCAGTGAGGCCGTCGCCCACGGCCTGGCCGCCGTCTCGCTGCGCTACTTCAACGTGGCCGGCGCGTACGGCGCGTACGGCGAGCGGCACGACCCCGAGTCGCACCTGATCCCGCTGGTCTTCCAGGCCGCCCTCGGGCAGCGCGAGCACATCGCGGTGTACGGCGACGACTACCCGACCGCGGACGGCACCTGCATCCGCGACTACATCCACGTCGCCGACCTGGCCGAGGCGCACCTGCTGGCGCTGGACGCGGCCAAGCCGGGCGAGCACCTGATCTGCAACCTGGGCAACGGCAGCGGCTTCTCGGTGCGCGAGGTGATCGAGTCGGTCAAGCGGGTCACCGGCCGGGAGATCCCGGTGGTGACCTCCGGCCGCCGGGCCGGCGACCCGGCCGTGCTGGTGGCCTCCGCCGAGCGCGCCCACCAGGCGCTGGGCTGGACCCCGCGTCGTCCGAACCTGGACGACATCGTCGCCGACGCCTGGAAGTTCACCCTGGAGAAGAACGGCCAGTAAGGCTCGAAGGCTCCGGTCCGAGGCGCCGCTCCCACCGGTCGGGGGCGGCGCCTCGGGCATGTCCGGGCGCCGGTCGTCGGCGTGCGGTCGTCGGTATGCGGGTCGTCGGCGCGCGGCCGTCAGTGCGTGGCAGTCAGTGCGCCGGGCGCGCGGCATAGGCGCGCAGGAACGCCTGTACGCCGGCCGTGATGATCTCCGTCGTCTCCTGCCCGGTGAGCGGATGCGCGCCCCAGTACGAGCGCTGGGTGACCTCGGTCCCGGTCAGCAGCACGAAGTGCTGGGCGGCGCGCGCCGGGTCGGGCGCGTCCAGGAGGCCCTGAGCGGCCAACTCGCCGAACCGGCTGCCGAGTTCGGCCATGGCCCGGCGCGGCCCGGTCTGCTGCCAGGCGTCCAGCAGGGCCTTCGGCAGATGTCCGGCCTCGGCGTTGATCTGCCGGACCAGCGCGAAGTGGTCGGCGAACTCCGTGAGCGCGCTCACCCAGGCCAGGCCGAGGGCGGTGAAGTCCGCCTCCAGGTCGGTGACCTTGGCCAGGGTGCGCCCGATGACCTCCAGGTGGGCGTCCCTGACCTGCCCCGCGCTCTCCTGGACGACGGTCTGGAAGAGCAGTTCCTTGCCCGCGAAGTGGTTGTAGATGGTCCGGGTGGAGACCCCGGCCTCCGCCGCGATGGCGTCGATGCCGGCGCGGGTGTAGCCGTCGCGACCAAAGACCGTACGGGCGGCCCGGGTGATGGCCTGACGCTTCTCGGCGAGCCCTCGGCGGGGCCGTGGCGTCGTCTCGTCCTGGCTGGTCATCGAGGCTCCTCCGAGAAAAATGCAGTCATCGTTTTACTCATTGCCATACACGTTGTACTTTACCTGACGTACCGTCCGGCCGGGCGGCGACCGTCCGGTGAAACGTCGCAACCCTGGAGACCGCAATGCCCGAGACCCTTCGTCAGGCCACGCCCGAGACGCCGGCCACGGCCCCGTACCGGCTCGCCGTCATCGTCGGCAGCAGCCGGCAGGGCCGCTTCGCGCCCACCGTCGCCGACTGGTTCCTGCGCACCGCCCGGGGCCGGGACGACCTCGACCTCGACGTCATCGACCTGGCCGACCACCCGCTGCCCCGCCTGGGTGACGAGCCCACCGCCGAGCAGGCCGGGCGGCTCGCCGCGCTCTCGCCGCGACTGGCCGCCGCCGACGCCTTCGTGGTGGTCACCCCCGAGTACAACCACAGCTTCCCCGGCGTCCTCAAGGACGCCATCGACTGGCACCGCGCCGAGTGGCAGGCCAAGCCGGTCGGCTTCGTCTCCTACGGCGGACTCGGCGGCGGGCTGCGCGCGGTCGAGCAGCTCCGGCTGGTCTTCGCCGAGCTGCACGCCGTCACCGTCCGGGACACCGTCAGCTTCCACGGCGCCTGGGCCGTCTTCGGCGACGACGGCGAGCCCGTCGACCCGGCCGTCCCGAACGGGGCCGCCAAGGGCATGCTCGACCAGCTCACCTGGTGGGCGCACGCCCTGCGGGACGCCCGCACCGCCCGCCCGTACGCGGTCTGACCTGCCCGCCCCGACCACCCGTCAAGAGCCGCGCACCCGGGCCGGGCCCCCGAAGCCCGACCGTCCAAGGGGCCGATGAGCGCCGCCGTACCCGCCGCCACCACCGCGGCACCCGCCCCACCCCGCCCGCGCACCGCCGCGGTCGTGGCCCTCGGCTCGCTGGTGACCGTCCTCGACGCCACGATCGTCGACGTCGCCCTCAACCGCCCTGCCGAGGGCTTCCAGGCCCCCCGGCCGCCGTCCACCACGCCGGCCGGCGGCCGGGGCGGGGGGCTGACGCCCCCAGGCACCGACACCCCCGAAACCACCGGCCCCGGGCCGCTTCCGAGCGCCAAGTTGCAGCAAATTCGCACCTCCTGACGAAACTTCACCAAACCCCCGCCGGGCCGCCCCCTACCCCGTACGCTGAATTCGGTACCGGTGGGGGCCGGCGCCTGGGCCCGACCGGCCGTCCGGGGGGTGGGCCGAGGAGAAGTGCCCAGGTCGCGGCACCGGAGTCTGGGCCGTCGCCCCGGGCGCGGGCCGGGTCTAGCAGGGGGGAAGTGGCAATGGGGCGGATCCGCGTCCTGGTGGTCGACGACCACCGGATCTTCGCCGAGGCACTGGCCGCGGCGCTCACCGCCGAGCCCGACGTCGAGGTCGGCGCCGCCGGCAGCGCGGCCGCCGCCGAGCGCGCGCTCGAGCGCGCCGCCACCGAGGGCCGCGCCTTCCACGTCGTCCTGATCGACGCCGACCTCGGCGGCGAGGGCGTCCTCGGGGGAGCGCGCAAACCCCGCCAGCCCGGCGCCGACCCGCCCGATGCCGCGCGGCGGCGCCTGCCGCCCAGCGTGCCCGCGCCCCGCCGTCCGGCCGTCGCACCCGCACCGCCCGCCGGCTCGTCGCCCCCGCACCAGGCCCCGCACCCGGCCGAACCGCAGCGGTCCGAACCGCACCGGCAGGAGCCGTACCGGCCCGAGCTCCGCCGCCAGGAGATCCAGCGGCCGGAACCGTACCGGCAGGAGCCGCACCGGCCCGTCCCCCCGGCGCCCGACGGCATCACCCTGCTCGCCCGGATCCGCCGCAACCACCCCGGCCTGAAGGCGATCGTCCTGGCCACCGCCGACGACCCGCACCGCGCCGCCCGCGCCCTGCACGCCGGCGCCACCGGCTGGGTCGCCAAGGAGAGCTCGCTGGCCCGCCTCCTGGCCGTCATCCGTGGCGTCCTGCGCGACGAGACCCACCTGCCGCCCGCCCTGCTCACCGGTGTCATCCGGGAGCTCACCACCGCGCGACGGGACCGCACCGAGAGCGAACGCCTCGTCGACACCCTCACCCCGCGGGAGAAGCAGATCCTGCGCTGCATGGTCGCCGGCCTCGGCCGGCAGGCCGTCGCCGAACGCCTCTACCTCTCCCCGCACACCGTCCGCACCCATATGCAGAACGTCCTCGGCAAGCTCGGGGTGCACTCCACCCTGGCCGCCGTCGCGGTCGCCCGCCGGGCGGGCGTCAGCCCGTCCGAACCGGCCGTCCCCAGCGCCCCACCATCCGTCGCCTCGACCACAGCTCCCGGCGCCGGCTCCCCGTGACACCCCGGTACCGACTCAGGTTCGTCAGGTCAGGGAAAACCGGGGGCAGATGTCGCCGCACCGTACTTCCGCACGCCCGCATACGGTCCGGAACGGCTCACACCCGGCCCGGAACGACCCGGAACGGTCCCAGCGCCGCCGCCGTACCCCCGACCGGCCTACGCACCCTGATCGTCGGAGCCGGCTGCCGGCGCGGGGGCCGGCCGGGGGGTGTGCTCAGCCCGGGATGTTGTCGAACGGGGCGACCAGCTGCCGCAGCAGCCCCGCGAGTTCGCCCTGCTGCCCGGCGCTGAGCTGGGCGAGCAGCTCGCGCTCGTGGGCGAGCAGCCCGGCGAGCGCCTGATCGGCCCGGTCGCGCCCGTCGTCGGTGAGCCGGACCAGCACACCGCGCCGGTCGTCCGGGTCGGGCAGGCGCTTGACCAGGCCCTTGCCGGTGAGACGGTCGATCCGGTTGGTCATGGTGCCGGAGGTGACCAGGGTCTGGGTGAGCAGCTGGCCGGGGGAGAGCTGGTACGGGGAGCCGGCCCGGCGCAGCGCGGTCAGGACGTCGAACTCCCACGGCTCCAGGCCGTGCTCGGCGAAGGCGGTCCGGCGGGCGCGGTCGAGGTGCCGGGCGAGTCGGCTGACCCGGCTGAGCACCTCAAGTGGTTCCACGTCGAGGTCGGGGCGCTCTCGGCGCCATGCTGCGACCAGGCGGTCGACCTCGTCCTCCATGACGATCAGTGTATCGGGGGATGTGTCGATGTGAAGTCTCTTGACATCGAGAAATGTAGCGTGGAGGCTGCGCCTGGATATCTTGATGTCGAGATACTTGTGAGGACGATCATGAGCACCCCCGTCTGGGACCCGGAACAGTACCTGCGCTTCGCCGACGAACGGACCCGCCCGCTGCGCGATCTGCTCGCCCGCGTCCCCGCCGTTCCCCACGAACCCGCCGCCACGATCCTCGACATCGGCTGCGGCCCCGGCAACTCCACCGCCGTCCTGCGCCGACGCTGGCCCGAAGCCCGCATCACCGGCATCGACAACTCCGCCGAGATGCTCGCCACCGCCCGCACCGAAGGCGAACCCACCGCCGACTACCGGCTCGCCGACGCCCGCGACTACGACCCGGCCACCGCCGCGCCCGACCTGATCGTGTCCAACGCCACCCTCCAGTGGGTGGACGGGCACCTCGCGCTGCTTCCGCGCTGGGCCGACGCCCTCAGGCCCGGCGGCGTCCTCGCCTTCCAGGTCCCCGGCAACTTCGGCTCACCCAGCCACACCCTGCTCGCCGAACTCCGCCGCGACCCCCGCTGGCGCGACGCCGTCGGCGACAACGCCACCCGCGCGGGCGTCCACCGGCCCGCCGAGTACCTGGCCACCCTCGCCGACGCCGGCTGCGCCGTCGACGTCTGGGAGACCACCTACAGCACCCTGCTCACCGGCGCCGACCCCGTCCTGGAATGGGTCAAGGGCACCGCCCTGCGCCCCGTCCTCACCCGGCTCACCGACCCCGTCGAACGGGCCGCCTTCCTCGCCGAGTACGGCGCCCTGCTCCGCGAGGCCTACCCCGCGGGACCGCACGGCACCGTCTTCCCGTTCCGGCGGATCTTCGCGGTGGCCGTCCGCCGCTGAGCATCGCCGGTACCTCCGGGGCCGGTACGCCCACCGCCGGGCGCTCAGGCCTTCCGCTCGCCGACCAGCTTCGGGTGCCGCTCCATCCCCTCCAGGCCGTGCCAGGCCAGGTTCACCAGATGCGCCGCCACCTCCGCCTTCTGCGGCTTGCGGACCTCCAGCCACCACTGCCCGGTCAGCGCGACCATTCCGACCAGCATCTGCGAGTACATCGGGGCAAGGCGGGCGTCGAAGCCCCGTGCCTTGAACTCCAGCCCGAGAATGTCCTCCACCTGCGTCGCGATGTCGCTGATCAGCGACGCGAACGTTCCCGTCGACTGCGCCACCGGGGAATCCCGGACCAGGATCTTGAAACCGTCCGTGGAGGTGTCGATGTAGTCCATCAACGCGAACGCCGCCTGCTCCAGCAGCTCCCGCGAGTGCCCGCCCGTCAACGCCCCCGTCACCATGTCCAGCAGGAGCTGCATCTCGCGGTCCACCACCACCGCGTACAGCCCCTCCTTGCCGCCGAAGTGCTCGTACACCACGGGCTTGGACACCCCGGCCCGCTCGGCGATCTCCTCCACCGAGGTGCCGTCGTAGCCGCGCTCCGCGAACACCGACCGGCCGATCTCCAGCAGTTGCTCCCGCCGCTGCTTCCCGGTCATCCGCACCCGGCCGCCCCGGCGGCGGGGCGCCGGGGCGGTGGTACCCGTCGGGGCAGCGGCACGCGGACGGGCCTGCGCCGCACCCGGCGCGGCGTCCGTCCGCGGGCTCTCGTGGCCGCCTGTGCTGTCTGCGCTGCTCCCGTTCACCCCTACATCATGCTGCAGGCGAGCCCTCATGCGGCGCGGCGGGCGGCGATCCGCTGTGCGTCCGGCCAACGGACGTCGCGGGCCCACCCGGCCAGCTCGAACCAGCGGATCAGCCGTGCCGAGGAGTCGATCTGGCCGCGCAGCACGCCGTGCCGGGCCGAGGTCGGGTCCGCGTGGTGCAGGTTGTGCCAGGACTCTCCGCAGGAGAGCACGGCCAGCCACCAGACGTTGCCGGAGCGGTCACGGGAGCGGAACGGGCGCTCGCCGAGCGCGTGGCAGATCGAGTTGATCGACCAGGTGACGTGGTGCAGCAGTGCCACCCGAACCAGCGAGCCCCAGAAGAACGCGGACAGGGCACCCTGCCAGGAGAGCGTGACCAGCCCGCCGACCAGGGGCGGCAGCAGCATCGAGATCGCGGTCCAGAGCCAGAACAGCCGGGAGATCCGCCTTATGGCCGGGTCGTGGACCAGATCCGGCGCATAGGTCAGCTGCGGGGTCTGCTCCTCGTCGAAGAGCCAGCCCATGTGCGCCCACCAGAGGCCCTTGAGCAGGGCCGGGATGCTCTCCCCGTAGCGCCAGGGCGAGTGCGGGTCGCCGTCCTTGTCGCTGTACCGGTGGTGCTTGCGGTGGTCCGCCACCCAGCGCACCAGCGGTCCCTCGATCGCCAGGCTGCCGGCCACCGCGAGGGTCAGCCGCAGGGCCCGGTTGGCCTTGAAGGCGCCGTGGGTGAAGTAGCGGTGGTAACCGATCGTGATGCCGTGGCAGGTGAGGAAGTACATGGCGGTGGCGATCGCGAGGTCCGTCCACCCCAGCCCCCAGCCCCAGGCCACCGGCGCGGCGGCGAGCAGCGCGGTGAAGGGGACGGCGATGAACAGCCCGAGCGCGATCCGCTCGGCGAGCCCCTGTTTCTCCCCGCCGCGGGTGGCGGAGAGCAGGGTCGGGGCGGTGTCGGCGGAGAGCGCGGTATCGGCGTGTGCCTCGCCGGCCTGGATGGTCATGGGGTGTCCCTTGGGGGAGGGGGCGGAGGCTACGTTTGCGTAACTTACGGCATCGTAGGTTGCGCTCCGCCACGAAGGAAATACGGCACCCGGGGGCGCTTTAGTGAATTCACTCGACTGGATGGATGAACCCGGGACCGGGCCCGTGTCCGGACGGATCGCCCACCGGATCACCGCGTCCGGGCCGGGGTGGCCGGCCCGACGGCGGGGCGGGCGGGCCCGGGTGCCTGTCCGTCAACGTCCCCGGCGGCGCGGACCCCTACCGGTGGATCGCGGGGCGGCGGTCGGGAAATGGAGGTGGATTACGGCGCCGTTCACCCCGTAGTCTTGGGCGAGCGCGCCCTGGCGGCACCGGGGCGCGGTGACGGTACCGTCCCGGATCGTCTAAGGGCAGGACAGCTGGTTTTGGTCCAGCTTATGGGGGTTCGAATCCTCCTCCGGGAGCACCTCAGAGGCCGTGTGGCCGGTGCGGGGCAGACCCGCGCTGGCGTTGCGCCGGGCTGCCCCGCACTATCCTCGAAGCGCCGGGGCGCAGACGTGCGGATCCGCTCCCCGGCCCGCACTGCCCTCTCTGTGAACCGACTGAGGAGCCTCCCCCCGTGAGTGCCAATTCGCCTGCCGCCGTTGTCGTGCTTGCCGCCGGTGGCGGGACCCGGATGAAGTCGAACAGCCTGCCCAAGGTGCTGCACGAGGTGTGCGGGCGGTCGCTGGTGGGCCACGCGGTCGCGGCGGCCCAGGAGTTGACGCCGCAGCAGCTGGTCGTGGTGGTCGGGCACATGCGGGAGAAGGTGCGGGAGCACCTCACGGCGCTCTACCCGGCGGCGCGGGCCGTGGTGCAGGAGGAGCAGAACGGCACCGGGCACGCCGTCCGGACGGCGCTGGAGGCGCTGGCCGCGGACGGGGTGGAGCTGGACGGCACGGTGATCGTCACCACCGGGGACGCGCCGCTGCTGACCGGGGCGACGCTGCGCTCGCTCGCCGAGGCGCACGCCGAGCAGGGCAACGGCGTGACGGTGCTGACGGCCGTGGTGCCGGACCCGTTCGGCTACGGGCGGATCCTGCGCGACGGGGCCGACGGCGCGGTCGCCGCGATCGTCGAGGAGAAGGACGCCTCCGACGCCCAGCGGGCCATCGGCGAGATCAACTCCGGGGTCTTCGCCTTCGACGCGAAGCTGCTGGCCGAGGCCCTCTCCCGGGTGACCACGGACAACGTGCAGGGCGAGGAGTACCTGACCGACACCCTGGAGATCCTGCGGACGGCCGGCCACCGGGTGGGCGCGGTCGTGGCCGCGGACTACCGGGACATCCTGGGCATCAACGACCGGGTGCAGCTGGCGCAGGCCCGCCGGCTGCTGAACGACCGCCTGCTGGAGCGGGCGATGCGCGAGGGCGTCACCGTGGTGGACCCGGCGACGACCTGGTTCGACGTGCAGGTGTCCTACGAGCCGGACGCGGTGGTGCTGCCCAACACCCAGCTGCAGGGCTCCACCCACCTCGGCGAGGGCTGCGAGGTCGGCCCGAACTCGACGATCAAGGACACCCGGATCGGCGCCGGCGCGCGTGTGAGCAACGCCACGACGGACGGTGCGGAGGTGGGCGACTTCGCCGTCGCGGGGCCGTACGCGTACCTGCGGCCGGGGGCGAAGCTGGCCCGCAAGGCGAAGGTCGGCACCTATGTCGAGGTGAAGAACTCGGAGCTGGGCGAGGGCGCCAAGGTGCCGCACCTGTCGTACATCGGGGACGCCACGATCGGTGAGGGCACCAACATCGGCGCGGCCTCGGTCACGGTGAACTACGACGGGGTGAACAAGCACCGCACGGTGATCGGGGCCCACTGCCGCACGGGTTCGGACAACATGTTCATCGCTCCGGTGACGGTCGGCGACGGCGCCTACACCGGGGCCGGCTCGGTGATCACCGCAGACATTCCGCCGGGCGCCCTGGGGGTGAGCCGGGCGCAGCAGCGCAACATCGCGGGATGGGTGGAGCGCAAGCGTCCGGGCACCACGTCGGCGCAGGCCGCGGCCGCCGCGACGGACGGGGCCGACGAGCGCTGAGGAGGCCGGCGGGGCTCCGAGGGCCGGTCCCGGGGCGGACGGTTTCTGCGCGGGCGCGTAACCTTGGGGACATACGTGCGCCATAGGGCTTACCGCCCGTGTCAAGGCGTACCGACATTCCCCCGACCCCTGTCGCGAGCGGGCCTGTGCCTGTCCGCGGTGCGGACGGGTTCAGCGTCAGCAACGCGAGGAGACGGTGCAGTGAGCGGGATCACGACGTCGGGTGAGAAGAAACTGAAGCTCTTCTCCGGCCGTGCCCACCCCGAACTGGCGAGCGAGGTGGCCGCGTCGCTGGGGACCGAACTGGTTCCGACGAAGGCGCTGGACTTTGCGAACGGGGAGATCTACGTCCGCTTCCTGGATTCGGCGCGTGGTGCGGACTGCTTTGTGATGCAGAGCCACACGGCTCCCATCAACCAGTGGATCATGGAACAGCTGATCATGATCGACGCTCTGAAGCGGGCCTCCGCGCGGAGCATCACGGCGATCCTGCCGTTCTACGGCTACGCCCGCCAGGACAAGAAGCACCTGGGCCGTGAGCCCATCTCCGCCCGCCTGATCGCCGATCTGCTGCGGCAGGCGGGCGCGGACCGGCTGATGGCGGTGGACCTGCACACGGCGCAGATCCAGGGCTTCTTCGACGGCCCGGTGGACCACCTGTTCGCGCTGCCGCTGCTGGCGGACTACCTGGGCGCGAAGGTGGACCGGGACCGGCTGACCATCGTGTCGCCGGACGCGGGCCGGGTGAAGGTCGCGGACCAGTGGTCGGACCGGCTGGGCGCACCGCTGGCGATCATCCACAAGCGCCGTGACATGACGCAGGCGAACACCATCCTGTCCGCCGAGGTGGTCGGTGACGTCAAGGGCCGGGTCTGTGTCCTGGTCGACGACATGATCGACACGGCCGGCACGATCTGCGCCGCCGCCGACGCGCTGTTCGACAACGGTGCCGCGGACGTGATCGTGGCGGCCACGCACGGCGTGCTGTCCGGTCCGGCGGCGGACCGCCTGAAGAACTCGCGGGTCAGCGAGTTCGTCTTCACCAACACGCTGCCGACGCCGGCCGAGCTCCAGCTCGACAAGATCACCACGCTGTCGATCGCCCCGTCGATCGCCGCGGCGATCCGCGAGGTGTTCGAGGACGGCTCGGTCACCAGCCTCTTCGAGGGCGTGCACTGACGAAGCCCCGCGCAGGCGGCCCCGGTCCCTCGCGGGCCGGGGCCGCCGCCGATTTCGCGGGAGGCCGCCGGTGCGGTTAGACTCGTGAAACTGCTCGGCGAGGGATGCCGTGTGCCTGCTTGCCGGGTGCCCGCTCCGTGATCGACGCGCTGCCGGTGCCGGATTTCCGATGGCCGGCAGAGGTCGTGCACCGCCGAGTGACCCCCGAACGTACTGAGGGTGTGGTCCCGGCGGTTTTTCGCGTTGCCTGCACCCCCGCGCCATTTTCACGAGGAGTGCAGTCGTGTCCGAGATCCGCATTGCCGCTGAGACCCGTACCGAGTTCGGCAAGGGTGCCGCCCGTCGTGCCCGCCGCGCCGGCCTCGTCCCCGGAGTCGTCTACGGCCACGGCCACGCCCCGGTTCACCTGAACCTGCCGAGCCACGCCCTGATGATGGCGCTGAAGACCCCGAACGCCCTGCTGGTCGTGCCGATCGAGGGCAAGGACGAGTACGTGCTGCCGAAGGCCGTCCAGCGTGAGGCCATCAAGCGCACCATCGAGCACGTCGACCTGCTGCTGGTGAAGCGCGGCGAGAAGGTCACCGTCGAGATCCCGGTGCACACCGAGGGCGAGCTGGCCCCCGGCGGCAACCTGCTGGAGCACGTGCTCAACGCCCTGCCGATCGAGGCCGAGGCCACCCACCTGCCCGAGTCCGTGACCGTCTCGGTCGAGGGCCTGGAGGCCGGTGCCTCGATCCACGCCAAGGACATCACCCTGCCGGCCGGCGTCACCCTGGCCGTCGAGGCCGACGCCGTCGTGCTGCAGGTCATCGGCGCCCAGGCCGCCCCGGCCGAGGAGGAGGCCGAGGAGGCCGAGGCCGGCGCCGAGGCCTGAGCCTCCCGCCAGTCACTGACACCGCTGCCCCGGCCGCTCCCGTACTGGAGCGGCCGGGGCAGCGGTGTGTCCGGGATGATGTCGACGAGGGTCGAGTTCGAGGAGCGTGGGATGAGCGAGGACGCGTACGAGGGGCCGTGGCTGGTGGTCGGGCTCGGCAACCCGGGTGAGCAGTACGCCCGGAACCGGCACAACATCGGGTTCATGGTGGTGGACCTGCTGGCGCAGCGGATGGGCGCGCGGTTCAAGGCGCACAAGAGCCGGGCGCAGGTGGCCGAGGGGCGGCTGGGCGGCCGGCGGGTGGTGCTGGCGAAGCCGATGTCGTTCATGAACCTCTCGGGCGGTCCGGTGACCGCGCTGCGGGACTTCTACAAGGTGCCGGCGTCGGCGCTGGTGGCGGTCCACGACGAGCTGGACATCGACTACGCGGCGCTGCGGCTGAAGCTGGGGGGCGGCGACAACGGTCACAACGGGCTGAAGTCGATCACCAAGTCGCTGGGCCCCGACTACCACCGGGTGCGGTGCGGTATCGGCCGTCCGCCGGGGCGGATGGAGGTCGCGGACTTCGTGCTGAAGGACTTCTCCAGTACCGAGCGCAAGGAACTGGAGTGGTTCGTGGACCGCTCGGCGGACGCGGTGGAGGCGCTGTTGTCCGAGGGGCTGGAGCGGGCGCAGGGGACGTACAACTCCTGAGCGGTGACCGGGCGTCAGCCCGGCGGCCGCCACGCCGGGCGGGTACGCAACAGTCGTACAACGCTTGGCCGTCCAAACCTGAATAGGTGTGAGAAACCTGTGCGCGATCGGATAGCGTCGGGAGGGTACGCGAACGGGTCCTGGGGAGTTCTCGATGCGGAGATTGCGGCCGGTCCGAGTGGTGCGGCTGAGGCAGCTCGGACGGCGGGTGGGTACGGCCGGTGCGCTGGGGGCGGCCGGAGTGCTGCTCTCCGGTGGCGGTCTGGCACATGCGGAGTCGGTGGCGGAGCCCGATCCGGGTGTGGTGTCCCCGGAGCCGGTGTCGGCGCAGCTGGGGCCGGTGCTGGGCGGTTCGGTCGGCGGTGACGCGGGCCTGCTGGCGGTCGGCGGCGGTCTGGTCGTGGCGGCCGGCGGCGCGGCGCTCTGGCTGAAGCGCCGTCGTGCGGGCGATCCGGGGGAGTAACGCACGTGGTGTCCGGCGGGGCCGGTGTCCGGGTTCCGGGCACCGGCCCCGCCGTGTTCGACCGTGTTCGACGTCCGGTGGTGGAACCGTGGGCCCGCGTCGCGCGGGGGACGGACGGGCCCCGTGGCATCGGGTGATGCCACGGGGCCCGTCCGTCGTCGCGGGGCCGGTCAGCCGGTGTTGCGCAGACCGGCGGCGATGCCGTTCACGGTGAGCAGCAGCGCGCGGGCGCGCAGCGGGTCCTCGGTGAGGCCGGCGGCGACCTCCTCGCGCTGGCGGCGCAGCAGCGCGACCTGGAGGTAGGAGATCGGGTCGAGGTAGGCGTCGCGGACGGTGAAGGTCTGCTTCAGCACGGGGTTGTGCTCCAGCAGTTCGCTCTCGCCGGTGAGGCGCAGGACCTCGCGCAGGGTGAGCTCGTGCTCGGCGATGATCTGGTCGAAGATGTGGTGCAGCTCGGCGGGGACGAGCTGCTCGACGTAGTGGCGGGCGATCCGCAGGTCGGTCTTGGCCAGCGTCATGGCGACGTTGGACAGGAAGTTGCGGAAGAAGTGCCACTGGCCGTACATCTCGTCGAGGACGTCGCCGAGGCCGGCCGCGCGGGCGGCGGCGAGGCCGGAGCCGACGCCGTACCAGCCGGGGACGATCTGGCGGGACTGGGTCCAGCCGAACACCCACGGGATGGCCCGCAGTCCGTCCAGGCCGGCGCCGGAGTCGGGGCGGCGGGACGGGCGGGAGCCGAGGTGGAGCGAGGCGAGCTGGTCGACCGGGGTGGCGGCGAAGAAGTACTTCGGCAGGTCGTCCTGCTCGACGAGGGCGCGGTAGGCGGTGTGGGCGGCCGCGGAGACCTGGTCCATGGCGGCGTCCCAGCGGGCCAGTTCCTCGGGGGCCTGGCGCGGCGCGGTGTGCAGCGCGGAGGCGGAGAGGGTGGCCGAGATGGTCAGTTCGAGGTTCTCGCGGGCCAGCGAGGGCAGCAGGTACTTGTCGGAGATGACCTCGCCCTGCTCGGTGACCTTGATCTCGCCCTCCAGGGTGCCCCAGGGCTGGGCCAGGATGGCCTCGTGCGAGGGGCCGCCGCCGCGGCCGACGGTGCCGCCGCGGCCGTGGAAGAGGCGCAGCCGGATGCCGTAGCGGTGGGCGACGTCGCGCAGCCGGCGCTGGGCGCGGTGGATCTCCCACTGGGAGGTGGTGATGCCGCCGAACTTGGAGGAGTCGGAGTAGCCGAGCATGACCTCCTGGACGTCGCCGCGGAGCGAGACGAGCAGGCGGTAGGACGGGTCGGAGAGCATCTCGTCCAGGATGCGGTCGGCTTCCCGGAGTTCGTCGGTGGTCTCCAGCAGCGGCACGATGCCGATCTTGGCGATGCCGGCGTGGAGGTCGATCAGGCCGGCCTCGCGGGCGAGGACGGTGGCGGCGAAGACGTCGTCGGCGCCCTGGCACATGGAGATGATGTAGCTCTCGACGATCTCGTCGCCGAACCGCTCGAAGCCCTCGCGGATGGTGTTGAAGACGCCGAGGGTCTTGGTGCCGGCGGCGTCGAGCGGGGCCGGGGTGGGGGCCAGCGGGCGGCGCGAGCGGAGCTCCTTGGCGAGCAGCTTCTGCCGGTACTCGCGGGGCATGTCGTTGTAGCGCCAGGCCTCCTCGCCGAGCCGGTCGAAGAGCTGGCCGAGCGCGTGGTGGTGGGCCTCGGCGTGCTCGCGGACGTCCATGGTGGCGAGCTGGAGGCCGAAGGCCTCGATGGTGCGGATGGCGCGGGCGAGGCGCCCGTCGGCGATGAGTTCGCCGCGGTGGGCGCGCAGGGAGTCCTGGATGAGGCGCAGGTCGGCGATGAGCTCGCGGGTGCCGAGGTAGTCGCGGCCGTCGATGTGCGGGGTGCCGTGGGACAGCCGCTCGCGGGTGTTCTCCAGCTTGAGGCGGACGCAGGTGGCCTTGAGGCGGTAGGGCTCCTCGGCGTTCATCCGCTTGTAGCGGGGGCTGAGTTCGGGGAGCGCGTGCAGGTCGTTGTTGAGCGACGCGAGCAGCTCGACCGAGGCGCCGGCGAGGCGCTCCGAGGTGGAGAGGGAGTTGCGCAGGTCGTCGACGGCGGCGAGGGCGTCCTTGATGCCGTACTCGTGCTGGAGGTTGAGGACGTCCCAGGTGACCTGGGGGGTGACGTTGGGGTTGCCGTCCCGGTCGCCGCCGATCCAGGTGCCGAAGGTGAGCGGGCGGACGCCGTCGGGGAGGCTGAGGCCGACCCGGGCCAGTTCCTCGTGCAGCTCCTCGAGGACCTCGGGGACGGCGTCGCGGTAGAGCTCGTCCAGGTAGTAGACGGCGTTGCGGGCCTCGTCGGTGGGCTCGGGGCGGGCGATGCGCAGCTCGTCGGTCTGCCAGAGCAGGTCGATGACCTCGGCGAGGCGTCGGTCGGCCTGGCGCTTGGCGGAGGAGGTGCGGGCCGGGTCGGCGGCGGCGAGACCGGAGGCGAGCTGGTCGCGGTGGACGCGGTCGAGGAGTTCGCCGATCCGGCGGAGCTTGTTGAGGACGCTGCGGCGGGCGGCCTCGGTGGGGTGGGCGGTGAAGACCGGGCGGACCGCCAGGTGGGCCAGGGTGTCGGCGAGGTGCTTGGGGTCGGCCTCGGCGAGCTGGTCGGCGGTCTGGGCGAGGAGGGAGCCCTCGCGGGCGCGGCGGGTGGCGAACTCGCGGCCGCGGTGCACCTGCTCGGTGACGTTGGCGAGGTGGAAGTAGGTGGAGAAGGCGCGGACGAGCTTGGCGGCGGTCTCCAGGTCGATGTCGGAGAGCAGTTCGGCGGTGGCCTCGCCGTTGGTGCGGCTGAGCAGCCGGACCTGTTCGACCAGGCCCAGCAGCTGGGGGCCTTCCTGGCGGACGAGCGTCTCGCCGAGCAGGTCGCCGAGGCGGCGGATGTCCGCGCGCAGGGCGGCGTTGTCCGCGACTGGGCCGGCGGCGCCGACATGGCTGGGGCTGTCCGCCGGGGTGGGGACCGGAGCGGTCACGGCTGGCTCCCTGTGGTGGTGGGGTTCGGCAACGGCTCATCGTCACAGTTCCGCGCGCGTGTGGCGCGTGTGACGCGTGCGGACCGCGCTGTCCGACGCGACCAGCATAGGTGTCGGGAGGGTCGCTGTCCGCGAGGTGGCCGGATGGCGGACAAGATCACACACAGCCCATGTGGTCTGGACCACTTGAGGCCCCGGTGAAGTGTCGCGGCGTATCCGGGTGGGGAGAGGACCCTGTTGCGGCTTAGGCTGTCGGCCATGAGCAAGTCGCCTGGGGAGCGCGTGCCGGTCAGGTCGTTCTGGTGGTGGGAGCGTCGGCGCAGCGCTCTCCTGGACATCGGGCTGGCCGGGCTCGCGGCGCTGGAGTGCGCGGTCAGCGCGGTCACCTTCCTGGCACCCCGGCTTGACCTGGGGCTGCCGGCGATCGTGGGGGTCGCACTGGCCGGGGCGCTGGCGGGTTCCACCCTGGTGCTGCGGCGGCGCTGGCCGGCGGTGCCGGTGATGGTGGCGCTGGTGACGGTGCCCGGCATGTTCGGCGTGCTGCTGCTGGTGATGTCGCTGTACACGATGGCGGAGTCCTGGGAGTGGCCGTCGCGGCGGCTGCGGATGGTGGCGCTGTCGGTGGTGGCGTTCGTCGAGGCGTCCGGCGTGATGCTCGTGTCGATGGTGACGCCCGGCGGCGGGGCGATGCCCGAGCCGCCGCTCTGGGGGAAGGTGCTGCTGTCGGTGCTGGTGGCGGTCGCGCTGACGGTGCCGCCGGTGGTGACCGGGCTGTACGTGGGCGCGCGGCGACGGCTGATCGAATCGCTCCAGGACCGCGCGCACGGTCTGGAGGCGGAGCTGGACCTGCTGGCCGAGCAGGCCAGGGAGCGGGCCCGCCGGGCCCGGCTGGAGGAACGGACCAGGATCGCCCGGGAGATGCACGACGTGGTGGCGCACCGGGTGTCGCTGATGGTGGTGCACTCCGGGGCGCTGGAGCGGATCGTCGCGAAGGACCCGGAGAAGGCGGCGCAGAGCGCCAAGCTGATGGGCGAGGTCGGCCGGCAGGCGCTGAACGAGCTGCGGGAGATCCTCGGGGTGCTGCGGATGTCGGACGAGCAGGCGCCGGAGCCGGACTCGCTGGCCGGGCTGCCGCGGCTGGTCGACCAGTCGCGGGCGGCCGGGATGGCGGTGACGCTGACCGTCAGCGGCAGCCGTCAGGAGTTCACCGGCGAGGCCGAGCAGACCGCGTACCGGGTGGTGCAGGAAGGGCTGACCAACGCGCACAAGCACGCGGGCGGCGCGCAGGTCGCGGTGCTGCTGGCGTACGCGCCGAACGGGGTGCGGGTGAGCGTGGTGAACGCCTGCCCGGGCGGGGAGCGGGGCGCGGCGGCGCTGCCCAGCGGCGGCAACGGGCTGGTCGGGATGCGCGAGCGGGTGGTCGCGCTGGGCGGCACCTTCTCGGCCGGTCCGGAGCGGGACGGCGGGTTCCGGGTGGAGGCGGTGCTGCCGTCCCGGCTGGTGGTCCGGGCCGAGCGGCTGGTCTGACGGCCGGGCACGGCCGGGGTGGTCAGGTCTCGTCGGCGGTGCGCAGCCGCTCGGGGGCGGTGCCGAGGACCAGTGTGGAGACGGCCTGGTCAATGCCGTGTCCGAGAAACCACTCGCCGGTGTGGTCCAGGCTGTAGACGCGGCCCTCCTCGTCGATGGCGAGCAGCGCCTGTCCGTATGTCTCCTCGCCGAGCGGGGCGAGCCGGGTGTCCAGGGCGCGGCCGAGGTCGGCGAGGGTGCGCGGCTGGTGCAGGCCGCAGAGCGGGTCCACCAGGAACGGGGTGCGGGCGAGCTGACGCCCCGGTCCGCCCAGGTCGAAGGCGAGGCCGCCGAACTCGGCCCAGGCCTCGACCGCGGCCGGGAACACCGCGTGCTGGACGCCGGCCGGACTGCCGTACGCGACCAGCGCGTCGGCCCACTCCTCGGCCTGCCGGATCTGCCAGCGGCCGGGGTGCCAGCCGGCCGCCTTGAGCTCGGCGGCGACGTCGGCGGGGAAACGGGGGCGGGTCCGGCCGGCGGGCGCGCCGAGGGTGGCCGGCGGCGGCAGCGGCGGGCTGGGCGGATTCAGGACGGGCTCCGGGGGCTCGGGGACGGGGGGCGTGCGGGGCGCGGTCAGCGGCCGGGCGGGCCGACGGCGACGCTCTGCACGGTGAAGTGCTCCAGCAGCGGGACGCAGGACCGGCAGGGCGGGGCGTGGGTGCCGTGCGCCGGGTCGTGCTCCTCGCGGATGCGGACGGTGGTCAGCCGCGCCCCCTTGAGCGCCTTGCGGGCCTCGTGCAGACTCATCGGCTTGCGGGAGGCGCGCTTGGAGCGCTTGCCGTCCACGGTGGTGAGGTACTGGGAGAGCAGGACGGCCTCCGGGCAGCGGCCGGTGAAGCGTTCGCGGTGCTCGACCGGCAGACCGTCCAGGAACTCGCCGACCAGCGGGTGCAGCACCGGGCGCCGGGCGGGCTTGTCGCCGGCCAGGGTGTGCACCTCGCCGCCGCGCAGCGACAGGGCGGCGGCGACGGCGGGCAGCAGACTGTCGCGGTGGTGGCGCAGCAGGGGCGGGCCGTCCGGTTCCCCGGTGGTCATGCGTCGTCCTCCTCCTGTTTTCCGCTGACGGCACGGCTGATGGGGTCAGTCCGGGGCAAGCCTGTCAAATATCCCCGCCATCCGCACAACCGGGGTGCGGAGGTGGGTGGTCGTCAGGGCCGCTCGCGGGGTGACCGGCCGGGCGGGCACGCGATCGTGGCCGGATCCGCACGCCATCGTCACGACTCGTCCCCGGTGGACCCGAATCCACCCCCGGCCGGTGGCGGTGGCCGGTAGCGTTCCAGCAGCGGGCCGAGGGAGCGGCCGGGCCATGGGGATGGCTGGCCGGTCAAGGCAACTCCTTTGCTCAGCACGGCCGTTGAGGCCGCCGTGGCGGGGGCGTCCCGGCGTCGGGCAAGGGGGATCTTGCGATGACGGAAACCGCCAACGAGGCGCCGGCCGGCACCGGCGCCCGGCTGGTCGCGGACCCGCCGCACGGCACCACCAACTACCAGTCCTGCTGGGTGCTGCCGCCGGACGGCGCCCCCGACCGCGCCGAACTGCTCGCCCGGCTCGCCGGGGCCGGCGTCCCCGCCCGGCGCGGCATCGTGGCCGCCCACCTGGAGGCCCCGTACAAGGGCGCCGCCCGGGTGCGGCTGCCCGCCGCCGAACTGCTCACCCGCCGCTCGCCCCGGCCCGCGCCGCCGACGCGCGGCCCGGGGTGGTCGCGCTGCTGCCCGTCCACCTCAACGGCCGGCTCGCCCCGACGGCGCCGCTGCTGGAGGCGGCCGACGGCCTGCCCGTGGTGGAGAGGACACCGCCCAGTCCCAGGGCGCCAGGCAGTACGGCCGCGCCTTCCACGGCCGGATCTCCGCCGCCGGCTTCCACCCCGGCAAGAACCTCGGCGCGTACGGCGACGCGGGCGCCGCCGTCACCGACGACGACCTGGCCGCCGCCGTCCGGCTCATCGGCGACCACGGCTCGGGCCGCAAGTACGAGCACGAGCGGTTCGGCTTCAACTCCCGGATGGACGCCCTCCAGGCCGTGGTGCTGCGGGCCAAGCCGCGCCGGCCGCCCGCCCGGAACGACGCCCGCCGGGCGCTACCACCGGCTGCTGGCCGGCCTCGACGGCGTCACCCTGCCGCGGACGGCGCCCGGCAACGAGCGCGTCCGGCACCTGTACGCGGTGCGGATCGGTCCGGGCCGCGACCGGGACACCGTCCTCGCCGCGCTCCAGGCCGCCGGCGTCGGCGCCGCCGTCCACTACCCCGTCCCGGTCCGCCTCCAGCCCGCCTTCCGGCACCTCGGTCACGGCGAGGGGGCCTTCCCGGTGGCCGAGCGGGCCGCCCGCGAACTGCTCACCCTGCCGCCGTTCCCGCAGATCACCGAGGTCCAGCAGGAACGCGTCGCCGAAGCCCTGGCGAAGGCCCTCGCGGCCTGAGCCACCACCGGCCGCCGGCCCCGTTCCGGTCTTCCCGGGCGGGGGTCCGGGGCCGGGGCAGACCCCCTACCCTGGTGTCCAGCAAGCGCACCGAGAATTTGCAGCAGCCAGTGGGGGCTCCCAGATGACGACAGGTCGGCCCGGCGTCGCCGCCGCGCCAAACGCGGCGTACGCAGGTCAGGTGGTGCAGTTCCCGGATCCGGTCCGCGCGGAGCGGCACCCCGCCGGGGTCCGGGTGGACGAGCACGGCTACCCGGACTTCGGCCCGTACGCGGCCGCCGCGGCCGAGGTCGCCGACCCGCCGGACGGCTTCGGCGTGGACGAGCTGCGGCTGACCGACTACGTCTCGGCCAACGCCGCGCTGTTCACCCAGGGCCACCCGCTCTGGGCCGACCTGGAGACCGCCGTCGCCACCCCGCCCGGCTGGACCTGGCACCACGCGGTCGGCCGGGCCGCGCCCGGCCGGCGGCGGATGGAACTCGTCCCGGTCGAGGTCAAGGCGCTGCTGCGGCACCACGGCGGGCTGGCCACCTCCTCGGCCGACCACAGCCGCCGGGGCACCCGCCCGCTGCAGGAGCGGCGGCCCGCGCACTTCTCGCTCGCCCGGGACGGCGGCGACCCGATCGGCGTCCCCGAGGACCTGCTGCAGAGCGCCGAGGAGCGCCTCGGCTACCGGCTGCCCGGCGCGTACCGCACCTTCCTCAAGCTCGGCGGCGGCCGTGCCCCGGTCGGCGTGGCGCTGGACCCGGAGCTCGGACTGCTGCTCGACCAGCCGTTCCTGACCCTCAGCGAGGAGTACGGCACCGAGGACGTCGTGTACGCCAACAAGTGCCTGCGCGACCACCTCACCAAGGACTACCTCGGCATCGCCTACGCCCAGGGCGGCATCGTGGCGCTCAAGGTGCGCGGCGACCGGGTCGGCTCGGTCTGGTTCTGCCTCTACGACGACGCCCGGGACAACGGCGCGGCCGAGGCCCCGGAGGACCGGGTCGCCCGGCTGCTGCTGCCCTGCGGTGAGGACTTCGACGCCTTCCTGCTCCGGCTGGCCGGCAGCCCGCCGGAGCTGGAGACGGTCGCGGAGCTGATGGTGGACGGCGGGTTCGCCCGCGCCGTGCCGGTGGGCTGACGTGGCCCCGGCGGTGGCGGTGTCCGGAGTGATGGACGCGGTGGGCGCGACAGGTGCGGAACAAGCGGGGACGAAGGGGACAGGGGTGAACCGGGCGTGGTGACGTACGCGCAGGCACAGGAGCTCGCCGAGGAGTGGATCAACGGCGGGGTGCCGCGTCCGCTCCAGCGTGAGGTGCGGGTCCGCGAGTTCGACCTGGGCTTCGTCTGCTGGGCGGTCCAGCCCGCCGACCGGGCGTCGGGTGAGACCGGCGGTTCGGCGGGCGAGGCGCGGCTGGTGATCGCCCGGGACTCCGGGGCCAGCACGCTCTGGCCCGCGCTGCCGGTCAACGAGGTGGTCCGGCAGTACGAGGAGGTGTACGGGCGGCCGGTCGCGGCAAACCCGGCCGGTGCGGCGAAGCCCGCGCCCGGGCCGGTCGAGGCGACGTCCTTCCTGCTCAGCCCGCCGCAGTGGCTCCAGGAGGCGGGCGCCGCGGCGATCGCGGCGGAGGCGGAGCGGCTGGGGACGGCCGCCGCCCCGCGGGCCGCCGCCGCGCAAACGGTCCCGCAGGCCGCCGCTCCGCCGGCGCCCGCCGTGCTGACCACGCCGCCGGCCTCCGAGCGGCCCGCCGGGGACGCGCCGACCATGCTCGCCCCGCCGCCCGGCCCGGCGCCGCAGGCCCCCGTCGCCGATCCCGCCGATCCCGCCGATCCCGCCGCGCCGCCCACAGCTCCGCCTGCCGCTCCGCCGGTCGGCGGTGCCGAGGCGGCCACCGTGCTGCTGCCCGAGGGCCTGCGCACCAACGGCGCCGGTCTGCCCGGTGCGGGCCGGCCCGGTGCCGAGGCGGCCACGGTGCTGCTGCCCGCCGACGGCTACGGGACGCCTCCGTCCCCGCCGCCGGCCGGTCCGGCGGTGGAGCCCGCGCCGACGGTGCTGGCCTCGCCGGACGGTCTGCCCGGGCTGATGGGTCTGCCCGGGGCGCCCGGCCCCGGTGTACCAGGCCCCGGCGCGCCCGGGACGCCACCGCCCGCCGCGCCCGCGCCCGCCGTGCCGCAGGGCGTCCCCGGCCGTAACCCGGTCGGTGCCCCGCCGCCGCCCCCGCCGGGCGAGCTGCGGCACACCCCGGGCGGCGGCACGCCCGTGGCGGCCGTCGGCGGACGCAACCCGGCCGCCGCCCCGCCGCCCCCGCCCCCGGCGGGCCTGCGCGGCGCCGACGGTCCGCCCGCCGCGCCCGCCGCTCCGCCCGCCGCGCCCGGTGCCGGGGCGGCGTACGAGCGCACCCAGCTCGCGAACGCGATCGACCTGTCGGCCGCCGGTGCCGCCCCGGGCGTGCCCGGCGACCCCGGCACGCCGCCGTCCGGGGGCCCGGCCGTGCCGCCGCCACCCGGCGCCGCGGGGCCCGGCGCGCCCGCGTCCGGCTACGGCTACCCGGCCGCCCCGGCCCCGCCGGCCGCCCCGGCCCCGGCCCCGGCAGCGGCCCCGGCCGCTCCGCCGGCGCCCGTCCCCGGCCCTCCGCAGGGCGCCCCGGTGCCGCCCGGCGTGCCCGCCGTCGGCCCGGGCTACTTCGCGGCGCTCAGCTACCGCGGCCCGGACGGTTCCGAGCAGAAGCTGCTCCACCGCAGCGAGCCCGGCACCCCGCACCCCGAGTGGAAGATCCTCCAGGACCTGCGGCGGCTGAACGTTCCGCCGGAGCAGGTGCTGGAGCTCTACACCGAGCTGGAGTCCTGCGACCTTCCGGGCGGCTACTGCCACCGGATGATCGCCGCCTCCTGGCCGAACGTCCGGCTGACCCACACCGCCGACTACGGCCGGGACCACCACACCCGGCAGGCCGGCATGGCCCAGCTGCTCGACCACCTGGACGAGCTGCACCAGCTGGCCTCCGGCGCCCAGCGGGTGCGCCCGTTCCGGGTGCCGCTGCCCGCCCCGGGAAGTGTCCCGCCGCTGCCGCCGCTCGCACCGCAGCAGCTCGCCCAGGAGCTCGGCCAGGCCTTCGGCCCGAACGTGTTCCGCTTCGAGCAGCGCGCCGTCGCCCGGCAGGGGGTGCCCGAGCCGGTGGCGCAGACCCTGATGTGGGCGGGCCTGCCGCGCGAGTTCGGGCCGTTCTTCTGGGCGCAGGCCCAGGAGGGCCGCCCGATCCCGACGCTCGCCGAGCTGGCGGTCGAACGCGGCCTGCCGGCCGGCCCGGACTTCGGCGGCTACCTGGTGCTCGGCAACGACTACGGCCGCCAGCTCTGTGTGCAGTACGGCACAGCGCACGTGGTCGCGGTGGACGTCGACGGAACCGGCGAGCCGCCCCGGTTCGTCAACAGCGGTGTACCGGAGTTCGTCCGCGCGCTGGCCCTGCTGGGCCGGATGTGGCGGCTGCGGTACGGGCTGACGCCCGATCAGGCCGGCCGCTGGACAACCGACTTCCAGGCCCAGCTCGCCGCCGTCGACCCGGCGGCCCTCCAGTCGGCGGACACCTGGTGGGCCGTGCTGCTGGAGCAGTTCTGGGACGGTCTGCTGTAGCGGACCGCCCCCGGTCCACCCAGGTGGAAGGGGTCGTTCCGCTGTCCGGAACGGCCCCTTCGCCGTGCTGCTGCGGCTCTGCCTCATTGGGGTTTCGCCACGATCTGCGCAAAATAGGTCAAGAGGATGGGTCTATTCGGCCGGTCCTCACCGCGTTTCGATCCGTAAGACGTTCGGTTCCAGACTCGGTTCCCGATCCGTCCGATCCGTCCGATCATGGGCTCCGCAGCCCGCGACACGAGGGGAAGAGCCCATGAGCGACGCCGTCCCCCAGCACGGCTTCACCGCTGCCCGGCGCGGTTACGCGCCCGAGCAGGTCGACCGAGCCCTGGCCGCTCTCACCGCACAGCGCGACGAGGCGTGGGAACGGCTGAGCGTGCTCGGCGCCGGGATCCGGGAGATGGAGCGTCGGCTGGCCGACATCCGGCAGGCCGCCGCCGACGCCCCGGAGCCGGACTACGAGGTGCTCAGCGAGCAGGCCCTGGCGCTGGCCAGGATGGCCGAGAACGAGGCCAGGGCCGTCCGCGACGCCGCCGAGCGGTACGCCGAGGACAACCGGGACGACGTCTACGAGGCCGGCCAGGCGCTGTCCCACGCCGCCAAGGAGTACGCCGCGACCACCCGCGCGGAGGCCGACCAGGCCGCCCGGCGCACCGACGAGCGCACCCGGGCCGAGGCCGAGGCGATCCGCGCCGACGCCGACCGCGACATCCGGTCCGTCCGGGACGCGGCCACCGCCCACGCCGCCAAGGTGCGGGTCGCGGCGGCGGAGGCCTCCGAGCGGGCCGAGGCCAAACTGGCCGAGCTGCGCCGCCGCGCCGACGAGACGTTCGCCGCGGCCGAGGCCAAGGCGGACGCCGCGGACGCCCAGGTGGCGGCGACCGCCGAGCGCCGGGTCAAGGAGGCCGAGCAGCACCGGGAGACCGTGCTCGGCCAGATCAAGCAGGCGGACGCCGAGGCGCAGGCCAGGGCGGACCAGCTGATCGAGCAGGCCCGGCGCGAGGCCGAGCGGATCAACGCGGCGAGCGAGCGCGAGCAGCGCGAGTTCGAGACCCGCCAGGAGACGGTGCAGCAGCACCTGGACCACATCAAGGCCACCCTCGCCTCGCTCACCGGCGCGGCCGTGGGCGCGCTCGACCCCGCCGAGGCGGCGCGGGCCGGGGCGCGGGACGCGCCGGAGGTGGACTCCGAGGCGGACACCGGCGAGATCGCGGTGGCGAATCTGCGCAAGGACGGTGCGGTCGGGGTCGCCCGTGGGGTCCGGCCGGCCGCCGCCGAGGCGGCGACGGCGGTGCTGCCGGTGCCGCCCGGCCCGGTCACCCCGGGGCCGGTCGCGCCCGCCGGGGCGCCGCCGCGGCCGGCCTCGCCGCCGAGCGGTGCGCCCTCCGGTGGCGCGACCGGCGGCGAGCAGAGGCGGCCGGAGGAGGAGACCCGGATCATCCCCAAGATCGTGATCGTGGACGACGGCAGCGACTACGGCAGCCCGAACACCGTGGGCTACCACCGGCGCTGACCCCGGGCGGTTCCCGCCTCAGGGCGCGGCCGAGGGGCCGTCGCCCGCCAGCAGCCGCACGAGCTTCTCGTCCTGGGCCCTGACCGCCTCCCGCTGGGCGGTCAGGGCCTGCGCGTTGCGGTCGATCAGCTGCCGCTGGTAGCCGGCCAGGACGGCGAACCAGATGCCGCCGAGGTTGCTGCTCGCGGTGCAGTCGGCGTCGGCGCGGGCGGTCGCGATCTCGCTCGCGGTGATCTCCCGGGCGCCCTGGAACCGTCCGGGCAGGACCGCCGGGTCGTCGGCCTGGAACCCGGCGGCGGCCATGCAGCCGGACCAGTTCCGGGTCGCCGCGACCACCCGCTCGTCGCGGCCGGTCGCCCGGAACGACTCGTCGAACAGCCGGCTGACCAGTGCGGTGCCGTTGCCCGGGGGCGAGCCGATCCGTTCCGCCGCCTGCCGGTCGCAGTCCACCCGGGCGGCGTCGTACGCCTCGCCGGACCCGGCCGGTGACCCGACCGGCCGGGGTGCGGTCCGCGTCGGCGGGTGGAATCCCTGCACGGCAGCGGCCCCGGCCCCCAGATACCCCCAGGCGCCGGCCGGCAGGGCGGTCGCGTTGTCCGGCGCCTGCGCGGGCTGGAGGCCGTCGCCGCCGAACGCGGTGAATCCGGCCCGCCGCATACACGAGACGACCAGCGCATTCCTGGCCTGAATCTCTTTCACGGCGCTCTGGTCATTGCCCTGATAAGCGGAGAGCGGCAGTCCGGTCATTCCGCTGCGACCGGATTCCGGGGCTTTCGGCGAGTCGATCGCCGGCGGCGTCGGCGAGGATTCCGCCGAACCGCCTCCGGGGAAAGCGGTGCAACTTGCCGAAAGGGTCGAAAAAGCAGCCGCCAGGGCGATGGCGGTGAATCGTCCCAAATGTGGTGGACGTGCCAAGCTTCTGCTCCGTTCCTCAGGCCCGGCAAGGCTGATCGGACCCTAGCGCATTCCCCCTGGGTTCGTTTCGGGGGTACCCGCGGTACTACGGCTTGGCCGGAAAACAGCTGTTCGGTAGCAGGCCTCCATGTAAATCTCTGGAGTCGCAACAGCTGTCGATGGAGGGGTTTCATGATTCGCCGCACAAATCCCCGCAAGGATCGCCGTACGGGAAATATCAGGGCGAGCAGGATCGGCGTGCTCGCCGTTCTGGCCGCCACCGCCGCCGCGCTGCTGCCGGTGGCCGATGCGAACGCCGTGAACCGGATCGACTGCGGTAACCACACCGATTACGCGAAGGTGTACAACTACGGCTACAGCGGCCAGCTCTGCTTCGCGAACGACGGGTGGATGTCGGTCCGTATCTACAACGTCGACCGGATCGACGCCGGTAACAACCGGGTCATCACGTACCTCGGCGGCGGGCTCGGCTCCTGGACGGTCTTCAACTGGGAGCAGTACGACTTCAACGGCAACCAGGGCCACCAGGTGATGATGTACGACATCAACCTCTCCCGCTGGTAGCCGGCGCGAGCCGTTGTCCTCCACGGGGTGCCGGGCGGGTGCGGACGCCCGGCACCATCCCGTGGTCGCCCTCCCGGCCCGGTCACAGCACCTCGACCGCGGCGCCCGACAGCCGGCGGCGGCAGTCCAGCACGTACCGGGCGTGCGTGGTGACGGCCTCGTAGTCGAACTCGTCGTGGTCGGCGAGCAGCACCACCGCGTCCGCCGCCGCCAGCTCCTCCGGTGTCGCCTCCACCCGGCGGACGGCGGCGAACGGATCGCCGTGCGGATCCTGCTCGGCGGCCCGCTGGCCGGGGATCACCGGCTCCGGGACGTGCACCCCGACCACCACGTGCGGGTCGGCGGCCCGGACCTCGGCGCCCATCCTGGTCAGCAGTTCGGCGACCCGGGCGGCCGGCGTCTCCCGGGCGTCCCCGGTGTTCTTCTTGTAGGCGAGCCCGAGCAGCAGCACCCGCGACCCCTTCACCGAGCGCCGCCGCTCGTTCAGCGCCTCGGCGAGCCGCCGCACCACGTAGTCGGGCATGTGGCTGTTGACGTCGTTGGCCAGCTCGACGAAGCGGAACGACTGGCCGAGTGCCCGCTCCACCCGCCAGGACAGATAGCAGGGGTCGATCGGCAGGCAGTGCCCGCCGACGCCCGGCCCCGGGGTGAAACGCAGATAGCCGAACGGCTTGGTCGAGGCGGCGTCGATCGCCTCCCAGACGTCGATCCCGAGGTCGTGCGCGAACATCGCCAGTTCGTTGACCAGCGCGATGTTCACATGGCGGAAGGTGTTCTCCAACAGCTTGGTCAGCTCGGCCTCCTTGCAGGAGGAGACCGGTACCGTCCGCTCGACCAGCTGTCCGTAGAAGCCCTCGACGGCCGTCAGGGCCGCCGGGTCCACACCGGAGACCACCTTCGGGGTGTTCTCCAGCCGCCAGGTCGGGTTGCCCGGGTCGATCCGCTCGGGGCTGTAGCCGAGGTGGAAGTCCCGGCCGGCGGTCAGGCCCGAGCCCTCCTCCAGCAGCGGCGCGAGCAGTTCCTCGGTGGTGCCCGGGTAGGTGGTGGACTCCAGGACCACCGTCGCCCCCGGCCGCAGGTGCTGGGCGAGCAGCCGGGCCGAGGACTCGATGCAGGACAGGTCGGGCACCCCGTCGCGCAGCGGCGTCGGTACGGTGATCACCGCGATGTCGAAGCCCGCCACGTCGGCCGGGTCGGCGGACGGCAGATAGCCGCCGCTCTCCAGCAGCGGGCGCAGCCGCTCGGAGGGGATGTCCTCGACGTACGACTCGCCGACCGCCAGCCGTTTGATCCGGCGCTCGTCCACGTCGTAGCCGACCACCCGGTGCCCCACTTCGGCCGCGCGGACCGCCAGCGGCAGCCCCACATAGCCCTGGCCTGCGATGACAACGCGCATGACGAAGAACCCCCTCCATCGCGACGCCCCCAGACCCCTCCGGAGCGTCCCCACACGGCCTTCACAACAGGGTAGGGAGCGGTGGCGGGGCGGCGTGCGCGTTCGGGCAAACGGGCGGGCGGTCCGGGCGCGGCGGCGCGGAGCGGACGAGGCCGAGACCCGTGGCGTCCTCCAGGAAAGGACGCCACGGTTCCCGGCGCTTGGGCGGGCGCCCCCACCCAGGGTCGCCCGGCCTCGCACCCCCGACCCCCATCGGGTGTGCGACTGTGCCGCCACAGCCATCCCCCACGGTTGGGTGCGGCGGGCACATTCACCATGGTGCGCGATCTCCATGGACGGCCAGTGACAGGAGTATGTCCAGTTCGTGGCAGATCGCGAAGCCGTGTGCGCGGCCCGGTGGCCGGTGGTTCGTCCGCGCCCCGGCCGCGCCCCGGCCGTGCCGTGGCCGTGCGCCGCGTGCGCGTCTGCGCCGCGGCGTAGGCTGGAGACCCCCGGCCGCACGGCGTGCCGGGCCGTTCGCGTTGCCCCGGCGGGCCTTCGTCGCCCGGGGGCAGCACCAGCCACGGGACGAAGAAGAGACTCCAGATGAGCCTGACCGGACTGCTCGATGTCGTCGCGCGGGACGCGGCCCTCGCCGAGGCGATCGAGGCCGCGACCGCCAGCGGTGCCGCCGCCGGCGGCCGCCGCCACCTGGACCTGGTCGGCCCGCCCGCCGCCAGACCGTTCGCCGTCGCGGCGCTGGCCCGCGCGCTCGCCGCGCAGGCGGCGGGGGAGCGCGGCCGGCCGGTGCTGGCCGTCACGGCCACCGGCCGGGAGGCCGAGGACCTCGCCGCCTCGCTCCGCTCGCTGCTGCCACCCGACGCGGTGGCCGAGTTCCCGGCCTGGGAGACGCTGCCGCACGAACGGCTCTCGCCGCGCTCGGACACCGTCGGCCGCCGGCTGGCCGTGCTGCGCCGGATCGTGCACCCGCGCGCGGACGACCCGGCGGCAGGCCCGGTGCAGGTCGTCGTGGCCCCCGTCCGCTCGGTGCTTCAGCCGCAGGTGAAGGGGCTGGCCGAGCTGGAGCCGGTGGCGGTCCGGCGCGGTGAGTCGCACGACCTGGAGGAGGTGGCCCGGCGGCTGTCGGCCGCCGCCTACGCCCGGGTCGAACTGGTCGAGAAGCGCGGCGAGTTCGCGGTGCGCGGCGGCATCCTGGACGTCTTCCCGCCGACCGAGGAGCACCCGCTGCGGGTGGAGTTCTGGGGCGACGACGTCGAGGAGATCCGCTACTTCAAGGTCGCCGACCAGCGCTCGCTGGAGATCGCCGACTTCGGCCTCTGGGCGCCGCCCTGTCGTGAGCTGCTGCTGACGGACGAGGTCCGGACGCGCGCCGCCGCGCTGGCCGTCGAGCACCCCGGGCTGGCCGAGATCCTGGACAGGATCGCCGAGGGCATCGCGGTCGAGGGCATGGAGTCGCTGGCACCCGTCCTGGTGGACGACATGGAACTGCTGATGGACGTGCTCCCGCTCGGCTCGGTCGCCGTGGTCTGCGACCCCGAGCGGGTCCGCACCCGGGCGGCCGACCTGGTGGCGACCAGCCAGGAGTTCCTGCACGCCTCGTGGGTGGCGGCCGCGGCCGGCGGGGACCGGCCGATCGACCTGGAGGCGATCGACGTCTCCGCCGCCTCGCTCCGTTCGCTGGCCGAGGTGCGCGAGCACGCCGAGGAGATCGGCCTGCCCTGGTGGTCGGTCAGCCCGTTCGCCACCAGCGAGTCCTCGGTGGACTCCGTCCTGGAGTTCGACGCCAACACGCTGACCCTCGGCATGCACGCGGTCGAGGCGTACCGGGGTGACACCGCCCGGGCGATCGCCGACGCCAAGGAACGGCTGGCCGCCGACTGGCGGGTCGTCATGGTCACGGAGGGGCACGGCCCGGCCTCCCGGCTCGCCGAGGTGCTCGGCAACGAGGGGATCCCGGCCCGGCTGGTCGCCGACCTCGCCGAGGCGCCCACCCGGGACGTCGTCCATGTCTCCTGCGGCTCGATCGAGCACGGCTTCGTCGACGAGGCGCTCAAGCTGACCGTGATCACCGAGACCGACCTGTCCGGCCAGAAGTCCTCCACCAAGGACATGCGCCGGATGCCGTCCCGGCGCCGCAACGCGATCGACCCGCTGGCGCTGGCCGCCGGGGACTACGTCGTCCACGAGGCGCACGGCGTCGGCCGCTACGTCGAGATGGTGCAGCGCACCGTGCAGGGCGCGACCCGCGAGTACCTGGTGCTGGAGTACGCGCCGGCCAAGCGCGGCCACCCCGGCGACCGGCTCTTCGTGCCGACCGACCAGCTGGACCAGGTCACCAAGTACGTCGGCGGCGAGGCCCCGACCCTGCACCGGCTCGGCGGCGCGGACTGGGCCAAGACCAAGCAGCGGGCCAAGAAGGCGGTCAAGGAGATCGCCGCCGACCTGATCAAGCTGTACTCGGCCCGGATGGCCGCCCCCGGCCACACCTTCGGCCAGGACACCCCGTGGCAGCGCGAGCTGGAGGACGCCTTCCCGTACGCGGAGACGCCCGACCAGCTGACCACCATCGCCGAGGTCAAGGCGGACATGGAGAAGTCCGTCCCGATGGACCGGCTGATCTGCGGCGACGTCGGCTACGGCAAGACCGAGATCGCGGTGCGGGCGGCGTTCAAGGCGGTGCAGGACGGCAAGCAGGTGGCGGTGCTGGTGCCGACCACGCTGCTGGTGCAGCAGCACTTCTCCACCTTCGCCGAGCGCTACGCGAACTTCCCGGTGACGGTGAAGGCGCTCTCCCGGTTCCAGACCGACGGCGAGGCGAAGGCCGTCCTGGAGGGCCTGTTCGAGGGCTCGGTGGACGTCGTCATCGGCACCCACCGGCTGTTCTCCTCGGAGACCCGCTTCAAGGACCTCGGCCTGGTCATCGTGGACGAGGAGCAGCGGTTCGGCGTCGAGCACAAGGAGCAGCTGAAGAAGCTGCGCGCCAACGTCGACGTGCTGACCATGTCGGCCACCCCGATCCCGCGCACCCTGGAGATGGCCGTCACCGGGATCCGCGAGATGTCCACCATCACCACCCCGCCGGAGGAGCGGCACCCGGTGCTGACCTTCGTCGGCCCGTACGACGAGAAGCAGATCTCGGCCGCGATCCGGCGTGAACTCCTGCGCGAGGGCCAGGTGTTCTACATCCACAACCGGGTGGAGTCGATCGACAAGGCGGCCGCCCGGCTGAAGGACCTCGTCCCCGAGGCGCGGATCGCCACCGCGCACGGGCAGATGGGGGAGACCCAGCTGGAGAAGGTCGTCGTCGACTTCTGGGAGAAGGAGTTCGACGTCCTGGTCTCCACCACGATCGTGGAGTCGGGCATCGACATCTCCAACGCCAACACCCTGATCGTGGAGCGCGGCGACACCTTCGGGCTCTCGCAGCTGCACCAGCTGCGCGGCCGGGTCGGCCGAGGCCGCGAGCGCGGGTACGCGTACATGCTGTACCCGCCGGAGAAGCCGCTGACCGAGACCGCGCACGAGCGCCTCGCCACCATCGCCCAGCACACCGAGATGGGCGCCGGTATGTACGTGGCGATGAAGGACCTGGAGATCCGCGGCGCCGGCAACCTGCTCGGCGGGGAGCAGTCCGGGCACATCGCGGGGGTCGGCTTCGACCTCTACATGCGGATGGTCGGCGAGGCGGTGGCCGAGTTCCGCGAGTCGCTGGCGGGCGGCGGCGAGCCGGAGGAGGAGCCGCTGGAGGTCAAGATCGAGCTGCCGGTGGACGCCCATGTGCCGCACGACTACGCGCCGGGCGAGCGGTTGCGGCTCCAGGCGTACCGCTCGATCGCGGCGGTCAACTCGGAGGCGGACATCACCCAGGTCCGCGACGAACTCGTGGACCGCTACGGGAAGCTGCCCGAGGCGGTGGAGAACCTGCTGATGGTGGCGGCGCTGCGGCTGTACGCCCGCCGGTGCGGCATCTCGGACATCACCCTGCAGGGTTCCAACGTCCGGTTCGGGCCGGTGGAGCTGCGCGAGTCGCAGCAGCTGCGGTTGAACCGGCTCTACCCGCGCAGCCAGGTCAAGGCCGCCGCCCGGCAGTTGCTGGTGCCCCGGCCGACGACCGGCCGGATCGGCGGCAAGCCGCTGGTCGGGCGTGAACTGCTGGGCTGGTGCGGTGAGTTCCTGTCGGCGATGTTCGACGACCTGGCGGGGGCGAAGAAGTAGCGGGCGCCGGGGGTCTGCCCCCGGGGGGGGCGGCGGTCCCGGGCGAACTGCCCGGGGCCGCCGTTGCGTGTTGCGCGGGTGGGGCACGCGTGCGCACCCTCCTCCAGTGACCGGGACTTGCCGGCGGGCCCCCCGGTCTCCCGCACCCGCGGGCATGACTTTCGACAGATCCGCCCCGCGCCGCCCTTCCGTACTGTCGTCTCCGTGCGAACAGGTGGACAGCGGTGGGACGGGTGGCTGGACGGCGGGCTGCTGGCGGTGGCGGCGGCGGCGACCGGGTGGAGTGTGTTCAGTCTCTGGTGGGCGCTGCCCGCGACGGCGGCCGCGTTCCTGGCGGGGCGGCGGACGGCGCGGGCCCGGTCGGCCGTCGCGGTGTTCGCCGGGCTGGTCGCCGTCGGGCTGGTGGCGGTGGCGGTGGTGCCGCGGTGGTTCGTGCTCGGGACGAGGTTCGTCCTGCTCTCGGTGTGCGTCGCGATGGGGCCGTGGCTGCTGGGGCGGTTCTGGCGCCAGTCGCAGGAGCTGGTGCGGGCCGGGTGGGAGCGGGCCGAGCGGCTGGAGCGCGAGCAGTGGCTGGTGGCGGAGCAGGCCCGGCTGCGGGAACGTGCCCGGATCGCCCAGGACATGCACGACGCGCTCGGCCACGATCTCAGCCTGATCGCCCTGCGGGCGGGGGCACTCAAGCTCGCACCCGGCCTGGCACCGCCGCACCGGGAGGCCGCCCAGGAGATCCGGGCGGGCGCCGCGGTCGCGGTGGAACGGCTCGGCGAGGTCATCGGCGTCCTGCGGGACGACGACGGGGGAGCCCCCCGTGGTCCGGCCGACGCGTCCATCGCGCAACTGGTCGTCGAGGCCGCGGCTGCCGGCCTGGACGTCCGGCTGGCCGTCACGGGCGAGCCGGACGGGCTGCCGAGGGCGGCCGAGCACGCCGCCTACCGGGTGGTGCAGGAGGCGCTGACCAACGCGGCCAAGCACGCACCGCGGGCGCTGGTCACCGTCGAGGTGGCGTACTCGGCGCAGGGGGCCCGGGTCGGGGTGGCCAACGGGCCGTCCCCGGCCGCGCCGGCGCCGGCGACCGGTGGGCGCGGGCTGATCGGACTCGCCGAGCGGGTCCGGCTGGCCGGCGGGGTCTTCACCCACGGCCCGGGGCCCGACGGCGGCTTCGAGGTGGTGGCGAGCCTGCCGCGGGTCCGCCCCGCGAACACCGCCCCCGCCCCCGGTCCTGGCTCCGCCCTCAGCCCTGGCTCCGCCCCTGGTCCCGCGTCCTCCGTACGGGTGGCGGAGACCCGGACGGCGGAGACGGCGGGGGAGCTCCGGCGCGCCCGGCGGCGGGTGGTCCGGGGGCTGGCGGCGGCGGTTCTGGTGCCGCTGGCGACCGGCCTGGTGCTGGTGCTCGCCGTGCGAGGATGGGCCTTCCACGTCACCAGCCAGGCGGTGCTGGACCCGGCCGGCTACGCGTCGCTCCGGGTCGGTCAGGACCGGGCCTCCGTGCGAGGCGTCCTGCCGGAGCGTCAGCTCACCTACCGGCCGCCCGCCATGGCGGCGGTGCCGCCGGCCCCGTCGGGAGAGGGAGTCGAATGCGAGTACTACGCGATGTCCGCGGATCTGTTGGTCGACTGGTCGGGCGACGCGTACCGGCTCTGCTTCCAGGGGCAGGTGCTGGTCTCGCTCGATGCTCTGCTCCGGTGAACGCGGGAGGCGGGCGGTGACGATTCGTGTGGTGATCGCCGATGACGAGCCGATGGTCCGGGCCGGAGTGCGCGCGGTGCTCAGCACCGACCCGGGCATCGAGATCGTCGCCGAGACCGGGGACGGCCGGGACGCCGTCGAACTGGTCCGGCGGCACCGGCCGGACGTCGTGGTGCTGGACATCCGGATGCCCGGAGCGGACGGTCTCACCGCCGCCGCCGAGATCCGCCGGACCGGCGCCGCCACCGGGATCGTCATCCTGACGACCTTCGGCGAGGACGACTACATCCTGCGGGCCCTCGGCGGCGGCGCCAACGGCTTCCTGATCAAGTCCGGCGAGCCGGAGGAACTGATCGCCGGCGTCCGGGCGGTGGCGGACGGCGCCGCCTACCTCTCACCCCAGGTGGCCGCGCGGGTGGTCGCCCATCTCGCCGCGGGCGGTGCGGGCGGGCCCGCCGACCGCCGGACCGCCGCCCGGGACCAGGTGGCCGGGCTGACCGTCCGGGAACGCGACGTGCTGACGCTGATCGCCGCCGGGCTGTCCAACGGTCAGATCGCCCGCCGGATCGGCGTGGTGGAAGGCACCGTGAAGGCCCATGTGAGCTCCATCCTGGCCCGGCTCGGCGTGGCCAACCGCGCGGCCGCCGCCGTCCTCGCGCACGAGGCCGGCCTGACCGTCGGCGGTTCGTGCGCGGGTGGCCCGCGCGACTGACGGCGCCAGCAGCAGCGGCCCCAGCAACGGCACGCCGCCCAGCGCGGACACCGCCCCGGTGGCGAGCGGGAGCAGCGCGACGACCACCGCCGCCGTGACGGTGGCGCCCAGGGCGGCCCCGGCGGCCACGTCGTGCGGGTAGTGCACCCCGGCCGCCACCCGCAGCGCGGCCGTGGCGCCGCCGACGGGTATGACGAGCAGGGCCCAGCGCGGCCGCAGCAGCACCAGGCCGGTGGCCAGGGCGACGGCCAGGGTCGCGTGGTTACTGGGGAAGGACCAGTCGCCCGGCGGCGGGCACTCGGCGACGGCCGGCACCCCGGGCAGCGCACGGCAGGGCCGCTCCTCGTCGACGATCAGCTTCAGCACCTCGCTGGTGCCGTACGCGAGCACCGTGCCGAGGCCGGTGAGCACGACCCCCGCGACCGGTCCGGCGGCGCGCCGACCGCGCGCCGTCCACCAGCGGAGCGCCAGCAGCAGACCGAGCACCAGCAGCCCGGCCTCGGTGGCGGGCTCCATCAGCGAGCCCAGCCAGTGCGGTGCGTCGGCGACCGCCTCGACCACCCGCCGGTAGCCCGTGGCGGACGGGCCGCCGACCACCCGGGCCGGTGCCTCCTCGCCGCCGCCCGCCGGGGCGAGCCACCCGACCACGCCGGCGCCCGCCCCCAGCAGGGCCACCGCCGACGCCACTCTCGCACCCGTCGCACCCGTCGTCCTGGCCGTGTCGGCGGCGGCCGTTCCCGTCGTGGTCGTGTACGTCCTGACCGTTCTCCTCATGCTCACCGACGGTAGGAGCGGCCGACGCCGGAGGCCCGGCCCGAAAGTCAGACGGGACCCTGGACGATCGTCAGGGTTGACAGCCGGGCTCCCGCTCCGCTGAGCCGTTCGGGCCACGGTCCGCGCGTCGGGCGCACGGCCGCCCTACCCTCGGGGAAACGCCCGGCCGGGCCCGCCGCCACCCCCGGAGACCAGCCATGCACCGTCGGACCGCCGCCGCGGGTGTCCTGCTCGCCGTCTCGGCGCTGGCCGCCTGCGGGAGCGACGGCCTGACGGCGGGTACGGCGGTGGTCCTGGACGGCCGGCGGATCCCGGTCGGCGCGGTGGAGGCCCGGGTGACGCAGCTGCGGGCCGCGTCCGGCGGTGCGTCGACGGACGTCCGGCAGCAGGCGGACGGGCTGGTGCGGCGGGCCGTCGCGGACCTGGTGCTCGACGCGGTGGTCGCCCGGGCGGTGGCCGACCGCGGCCTGGCCGTCGGCGGCGCCGAGGTCGCGGCGGTCCGGGCTGCGGAGGAGGGCCGGTACGGCGGTGCCGGTCCGCTGGCCCGGGTGCTGGTCGCGCGCGGCGTCCCGGCGGCCGGGGCCGACGCCTACTACCGGCGGCAGCTGGGTATCCGCGGCCTCGCCGCCGCGGCCGGGCAGGACGCCGGTACCCCGGCGGGCGACGCCACCGTCCGCCGGGCGCTGGCCGATGCCGCCACCACGCTCCACCTGCGGGTCAACCCCCGCTACGGCGGTTGGGACGCGGAGCGGGCGGTGCTGCTCCCCGACGCCCCGCCCTGGCTGGCCCGGTAGGGCCCGCCCCGCCCCGCCCCGCCGCCCCGCCGCCCCGCCGCCCGAAACCGGGACGCGGCGGGCCACCGGGGCCGGGTAGGTTCGGAGGGTGACGAATCCTCCGCCCGCGAAGCTGATCCTGCTCACCACCACCCACCGGGTGGCCCCCGGCCTGCTGGCCTGGCCCGCCTGGGAGGCGCTGCGCACGGCCGGGCGCGTGCTGGCGGCCGACGCCGACCACCCCCAGCTGGCCGCGGTGCGCCAGGCCGGGGTCGAGGTGGACCTCGTGCCGGCCGGCTCGGCGCCGGCCCTCGCCCGGCTGCTGACCGAGCCGGCGCCCGGCGCGGGCCCGACGGTCTGGCTGGGCGGCCCGGACGGCGACCCTGGCCTGACCGACGCGCTGGCGCGTCTCGCGGTCGAGCACGCGGGCGAGGTGCCGGAGATCGAGGTGCTGCCCGGCTCGTACGACCTGCCGGGCGCCCGGCTGCTCGACCTGGTCTCCGTGATGGACCGCCTCCGCTCGCCCGGCGGCTGCCCCTGGGACGCCGAGCAGACCCACGCCAGTCTGGTGAAGTACCTGGTGGAGGAGGCGTACGAGCTGGTCGAGGCGATCGAGGAGGGGGACCGCGACACCCTGCGCGAGGAGCTGGGGGACGTCCTTCTCCAGGTCTTCTTCCACTCCCGGATCGCCGAGGAGCACCCCACCGACCCGTTCTCGGTGGACGACGTGGCCGGGGACATCGTCGAGAAGCTGATGTACCGCCACCCGCATGTGTTCGGGGACGTCGAGGCCGAGGGCGCCGCCGAGGTGGAGGCGAACTGGGAGCAGCTGAAGGCCGCCGAGAAGTCCGAGCGCGAGTCGGTGCTGGACGGCGTGCCGGCCGGGCTGCCCGCGCTGGCGTACGCGGCGAAGCTGGTGTCGCGGGCGCGCCGGGCGGGCTTCACGGGCGTGCCGGACGAGCCGTACGAGCTGCCCGCCGAGCTCACGGCGGAGTCGGCGGGCAGGCTGCTGCTCGCGGTGGCGCAGCGGGCGCACGACGCGGGGGTGGACGTGGACGCCGCGCTGCGGGCGGCGGCGCGCGGCTACCGGGACGCGGTGCGCGCGGCCGAGGGGCTGAAGCCCGAGTAGCCGGGACTGCCCGGGCGGCCGGCTGCCCGGGCAGTCCCGGCAGGGGTCAGACGGGCTGGACGCTCTCCACCGGCCGGCGCTGCGGCGGGACGACCTCACCGATCGCCTCGCCGACCAGGGCGAGCAGCTCGGCGAGCCGTTCCAGGTCGAGGTGGTCGGGCAGCTCGGCGAGCGAGATGATCCGCTCGCCGTCCGGACCGGCCACACAGAACAGGTCGATCGGGCCGAGGTGCTTCTCGGCGGTGTCGACCAGGGCGGCGATGTCGCTCGGGCGGTGGATGTCGCCGCAGACGCCGACGACCGGGCAGCCCGGCCGGTCGAGCTCGGCGGCGAGGTCCTCGGCGATGCCGACCCGCAGGTCGGCGACGAGCACCCCGGAGGCGCCGGCGGAGGTGAAGCGGCGGGCGAGGTCGGCACCCGACCCGCCGTCGAGTACGGCGATGACCACGACTGCCCCGGCTACCCGCATGGTGCGCTCCTTCCAGTGGACGGCACCGCACCGTCGCCCACATTTTTTCGTTGGAGGATCGTAGGCACGTCCTGACCCTCCGCAACAGGGATTACCCCTCAGGTGACCAGGCTCACGCCTGCCGGGCCGGACTTACCCACCGGATACGGTCGTCCCATGCCAGTTCAGCCCGATTCCGCCCGCCCGCCGCTTTTCACGTGGGAGTTCGCCGCCGACCCGTACCCCGCGTACGCGTGGCTGCGCGAGCACGCGCCGGTGCACCGCACCACCCTGCCGAGCGGGGTGGAGGCCTGGCTGGTGACCAGGTACGCGGACGCGCGGCAGGCGCTCGCCGACGGCAGGCTCTCCAAGAACCCCGCCCACCACAGCGGGCAGGCGCACCGCACCGGCCGGGTGGGCATTCCGGGGGAGCGGCAGGCCGATCTGATGACGCACCTGCTGAACATCGACCCGCCGGACCACACCCGGCTGCGCCGGCTGGTGTCGAAGGCGTTCACGCCGCGCCGGGTGGCCGAGTTCGAGCCGCGGGTGCAGCAGCTCACCGACCGGCTGATCGACGGCTTCGCGGAGCGCGGCTCGGCGGACCTGATCCACGAGTTCGCCTTCCCGCTGCCCATCTACGCGATCTGCGACCTGCTCGGCGTGCCGTCCGAGGACCAGGACGACTTCCGGGACTGGGCGGGCATGATGATCCGCCACGGCGGCGGTCAGCGCGGTGGCGTCGGGCGCGCGGTACGGAAGATGCGGGCGTATCTGCTGGAGCTGATCCACCGCAAGCGGGCCGACCTCGGCGACGACCTGATCTCCGGTCTGATCCGGGCCAGTGACCACGGCGAGCACCTGACCGAGAACGAGGCCGCGGCGATGGCCTTCATCCTGCTCTTCGCCGGCTTCGAGACGACCGTCAACCTGATCGGCAACGGCACCTACGCGCTGCTGCGCAACCCCGGCCAGCGGGCCCTGCTGCAGGACTCGATCGTCCGCGGCGAGACCGCGCTGCTGGAGACCGGCATCGAGGAACTCCTGCGCTACGACGGCCCGGTGGAGCTGGCCACCTGGCGCTTCGCCACCACCCCGCTGACCATCGGCGGGGTGGACATCCCGGTCGGCGACCCGGTGCTGGTGGTGCTCGCGGCGGCGGACCGGGACCCGGCGCGGTTCTCCGACGAGAACACCCTCGACCTGGCCCGGACGGACAACCCGCACCTCGGCTTCGGGCACGGCATCCACTACTGCATCGGCGCCCCGCTGGCCCGGTTGGAGGGCCGGGCCGCACTGGCCACGCTGCTCTCCCGGCTGCCCGATCTGCGGCTTGCCGAAAGCCCGGAGAATCTGCGGTGGCGCGGTGGTCTGATCATGCGTGGACTTCGTGAACTGCCGGTCGAATTCACCCCGGAGAGGCCGTCGTCCGAGACCGTCGACTGAGGTTTCCGGCGCGTCAGTCGGGTGCCGTCGACCCGCTCCACGTGGCCTGAATCACCATTAAACCGGACATAGCACCTCGGTTGGTAGGCGCATGACCACGGGCCGTAATTTATGTGTGATGTGGGCGATATGAGCTTGTGATTGATGTGATGATCTGTCTAACCTCCCTGGAGTCCGCTGCTGCGGACCTCGTGCGCGGGACGCCGAATCCTGCCCGCCGCGTCACGGGAAATCGACCAGAACCCTTGGGCAGGGGCGGGGGAACCAGGTTTGTTGCCGTCCCCCACGGCTTGGGGTGAAGCCGCCCGCGCGGGCCGAGACGTTCCGCGTGACGCGGCCGGGCCACCTCCCGGTCCGAACCCGACAGCTCACCTCGCAGGCGTGCGGAGAGGGACATCTTCATGCTGTTCGTTGGAACTGGCCGTCACCGTCGTCGTACCCAGGCCGAGAAGGCCATCGCCGTCGCCGGTGTGGCCGGCGTCGGACTCGCGATGCCGCTCCTCACCGCCTCCGGTGCCTCGGCCGCCCCCGCCTCCACCTGGGACGCGGTCGCCCAGTGCGAGAGCGGCGGCAACTGGAGCATCAACACGGGCAACGGCTTCTACGGCGGCCTGCAGTTCACCTCCAGCACCTGGAAGGCGTACGGCGGCAACGCGTACGCCGCGCAGGCCAACCAGGCCAGCAAGGCCCAGCAGATCTCGGTCGCGGAGAAGGTCCTCGCCTCGCAGGGGCCGGGCGCCTGGCCGGTCTGCTCCCAGAAGGCCGGCCTGACCAAGGGCGGCGCCCCGGCCGCGGTCGACACCTCCGCCGCCGCCAAGCCCGCCACGCCGAAGCCGGCCCAGCCGAAGCCGGTTCAGCAGCAGGCCCAGAAGCCCGCGCAGAAGCCCGTCCAGCAGCAGGCCCCGCAGCCGGCCGCGAAGCCCGCCCAGCCCGCGCAGCAGAACACCCAGGCCCCGGGCTTCTCCGGCAAGGCTGGCTGGGACGCCGACGCGAAGGTGTACTGGTACCAGAACAACGGCGCCTGGTACTGGACCAGCCACCAGAGCGTCTACCAGCAGTACGCCGGCCAGGCCGCGAGCCAGGACTTCCGCCCGGCGGCCGCCCAGAGCGCCCCGGCCGCCGCGCCGAAGAGCGGTCACGGCTACACCGTCCAGTCCGGCGACACGCTGTCCACCATCGCCGCCGCCCAGGGCGTCTCCGGCGGCTGGCAGGCGCTGTACGACGGCAACCGCGGCACCGTCGGCGGCAACCCGAACCTGATCGTCCCCGGCCAGGTGCTCACCCTCGGCTGAGTCCCGCACAGGCGACAGCGGGCGAAGGGGGCCGGATTCGGCCCCCTTCGCCCGCTTCCGGCCCCGTCCATGGGGCAACCAGGTGAACTACCGGTGGGTAGGCAGGCCACACGCTGAGACGGGACCGAGGTCAGCGTGGCCCTGAGAGCCCGTGCGGTTAGGCTCTGGTCGTAACGACTCCGCAATCGTCCCGCCGACATCATCACCGTCAGCCGGACCCCTGCTTCCGCTAGGAGATGCCTCGTGCCGTCCATCGATGTCGTCGTAGCCCGTGAGATTCTCGACTCGCGTGGGAACCCCACGGTCGAGGTCGAGGTCGGCCTCGACGACGGCAGCACCGGCCGTGCCGCTGTCCCGTCGGGTGCCTCGACCGGCGCCTTCGAGGCGCTGGAGCTTCGCGACGGTGACAAGAACCGCTACTTCGGCAAGGGCGTGGAGAAGGCCGTTCTGGCCGTCATCGAGCAGATCGGCCCGGAGCTGGTCGGCTACGACGCCACCGAGCAGCGCCTGATCGACCAGGCCATGCTCGACCTGGACGCCACCCCGGACAAGTCCTCGCTCGGCGCCAACGCCATCCTGGGCGTCTCGCTGGCCGTCGCGCACGCCGCCGCCGAGGCCAGCGACCTGCCGCTGTTCCGCTACCTGGGCGGCCCGAACGCGCACGTCCTGCCGGTCCCGATGATGAACATCCTCAACGGCGGCTCGCACGCGGACTCCAACGTCGACATCCAGGAGTTCATGATCGCCCCGATCGGCGCGGAGTCCTTCTCCGAGGCCGTCCGCTGGGGCGTCGAGGTCTACCACACCCTCAAGGGCGTGCTGAAGGAGCGCGGCCTGTCCACCGGCCTCGGTGACGAGGGCGGCTTCGCGCCGAACCTGGACAGCAACCGCGAGGCCCTGGACCTCATCGTCGAGGCCATCCAGAAGGCCGGCTACGTCCCCGGCAAGGACATCGCGCTCGCCCTGGACGTCGCCGCCTCCGAGTTCCACGAGGACGGCGCCTACCAGTTCGAGGGCAAGGCGCTCTCGGCCAACGAGCTCATCGAGTACTACGCCGAGCTGGTCGCCGCCTACCCGCTGGTCTCCATCGAGGACCCGCTGGACGAGTCGGACTGGGACGGCTGGAAGGCCATGACCGTCAAGCTGGGCGACAAGGTCCAGCTGGTCGGCGACGACCTGTTCGTCACCAACCCGGTCCGCCTGGCCAAGGGCATCGAGACCGCCACCGCCAACGCGCTGCTGGTGAAGGTGAACCAGATCGGCTCGCTGACCGAGACCCTGGACGCCGTCGAGCTGGCCCAGCGCAACGGCTACCGCTGCATGATGTCGCACCGCTCCGGTGAGACCGAGGACGTCACCATCGCCGACCTGGCCGTCGCCACCAACTGCGGCCAGATCAAGACCGGCGCCCCGGCCCGCTCCGAGCGCGTCGCCAAGTACAACCAGCTGCTGCGCATCGAGGAGATCCTCGACGACGCCGCCGAGTACGCCGGCCGCGGCGCCTTCCCGCGCTTCAAGCACGAGGGCTGAGCCCTTCCGGCCCGGTCCCTCGGCCGTCCGGTAGCGCACGCCTGACCGGTGCCCCGCCGTTCACCCCGTAGGGTGGACGGCGGGGCACCGTCGCGACCAGGAGGGGAATCGGGAGATGGCAGGCTGGAGGATTCCGGGCTTGGCGGCCCGTCCCCGGTTCACGAGCCGGGCGACCGTCCTCGTCCTGGTGCTCTGCTCGCTGGTGGCGATCCTCGCCTACCCGACCCGCCAGTTCATCTCCCAGCGCTCCGAGATCTCCGCCCAGCGGGCGAAGGCCGAGCACACCCGGCAGCAGGTCGAGCAGCTGCGCCGGGAGAAGGCCCGCTGGCAGGACCCGGAGTACGTCAAGGCGCAGGCCCGCGCCCGGCTGCACTACGCGATGCCGGGGGAGACCCCGTACATCGCGGTGGACCCGGCCGGCCAGGGCGCCACCAAGTCCTCCGTCAGCTCGCCCGCCCCCTCCGAGGGCGCGGCCCACGGCCCGGTGACGGCGGCCAAGCCCTGGTACGCCAGCGTCTGGGACTCGGTCGACGCCGCCGACACAGCCGACACCGCCGCCCTGGCCCCGCCCTCTCCACCCGCCCCCGCCCTCGCTGGAGACAGCTCCCCCCATGACCACTGAGAACCACCCCACCGTCTCCGACTCCGACGTCGCGGCCATCGCCGCGCAGCTCGGCCGGGTCCCGCGCGGACTGCGCGCGGTCGCACACCGCTGCCCCTGCGGCAACCCGGACGTCGTGGAGACGGCCCCCCGGCTCGCGGACGGCACGCCGTTCCCGACCCTGTACTACCTGACCTGCCCCAAGGCCGCCTCGCTGATCGGCACCCTGGAGGCGGACGGCGTGATGAAGGAGCAGACCGCCCGGCTCGCCGAGGACCCGGAGCTGGCCGCCGCCTACCAGAAGGCGCACGAGGACTACATCGCCCGCCGGGACGCCATCGAGGTGCTGGAGGGCTTCCCGAGCGCCGGCGGCATGCCGGACCGGGTGAAGTGCCTGCACGTACTGGTCGGCCACTCGCTGGCGGCCGGACCGGGCGTCAACCCGCTCGGTGACGAGGCGATCGGCATGCTGGAGGACTGGTGGGCCAAGGGCCCGTGCGTCTCCGCCGACGAGGTCGAGGCCGCCGGTGGGCGGGTCGCGCGCAACCGCGCCAAGGAGCACGACCACGAGGCCGTGATCGCCGCCAAGCAGCGGAAGGCCGAGGAGCGCGCCGCGAAGAAGCGCGCCGCCGAGGAGGCCGGCCAGGACGACCGGGAGGCCGGCGCATGAGCGTCACCCGGGTCGCCGCGATCGACTGCGGCACCAACTCGATCCGGCTGCTGGTCGCCGACCTGGACCCGGAGACCGGGGAGATCACCGACCTCGACCGCCGGATGGTCATCAACCGGCTGGGCCAGGGCGTGGACCGGACAGGACGGCTGCACCCGGACGCGCTGGCCCGCACCTTCGCGGCCTGCCGCGAGTACGCGGAGGTCATCTCCGGGCTCGGCGTCGGCCCGGACCGGACCCGCTTCGTCGCCACCAGCGCCTCCCGGGACGCCGAGAACAGCGACGAGTACATCAGCGGTGTGCGCGGGATCCTGGGTGTCGAGCCCGAGGTGGTCAGCGGCGACGAAGAGGCGCACCTCTCCTTCGTGGGCGCCACCAAGGAGTTCACCGGTGGTCAGTTCCCGGCGCCCTATCTGGTCTTCGACCTCGGTGGCGGCTCCACCGAGTTCGTGCTGGGCACGCGGGACGTGCAGGCGGCCCGCTCGGTGGACATCGGCTGCGTCCGGCTGACCGAGCGGCACTTCGGCGGCGCCGAGCTGCCGACGCCGGAGCAGATCTCCGCCGCCCGGGCACACATCGCGGCCGAGCTGGACAAGGCCGAGGAGACCGTCCCGCTGACCGGTGCGGCCACCCTGGTGGGCCTGGCCGGGACGGTCACCACGGTCTCCGCGATCGCCCAGGACCTGCCCGTGTACGACTCCGAGGTGATCCACCACTCGCGGATCACCAGGGAGCGGGTGGCGCGGATCGCCGACGAGCTGCTGGCCGCCACCCACGCCCAGCGCGCGGCCATCCCGTCGATGCACCCCGGCCGGGTGGACGTGATCGCGGCCGGCGCGCTGGAGCTGCTGGAGATCATGGAGCGGACGGGCGCCGCCGAGGTGGTCGTCAGCGAGCACGACATCCTGGACGGCATCGCCTGGAGTATTGCCCGCTGACCTTCCGCGGGCCTTACCTCTCCGGCCCCGGAGCCCCGATCGGGGCTCCGGGGCCGGGGCGCGCCCGGGGCCGTGCGGGAAAGTTCGTGAATTTCTTCACATGACGATCCAGTCATTCGTCGCAGTCGTTGGCCCACTCCGTCCGAAATATGGGACCAAAGGTCCGTCCGACGTGCCGACCGTTGGATCGTAGGTGAGGCTCCCCTGGGGGTTTGAAAATCGAAATCATGCACGGGAACCCAGGCGCGGCACGGATCGTTGCTGCTCAGCCGGGTCATTCGAACGCGCGTGCTCTCCCGGGGCTCCGGTGGGTGGTGGGGCTGTACTCCTGAGCCGGGAAATGGGCCGCGAAGTGTAGCACAGGGTGTCCAGAAGCTTGTGACTGGGCTCACGAAGGCTGCTCCGAACGGTGCTGGATACTTTCGGATATGAGCACCACGGAGCGTCCTCGCATCCTCATTGTCGGCGGTGGTTACGTCGGCCTGTATGCCGCGATGCGCATCCTCAAGAAGATGCGTTACGGCGAAGCGACCGTCACGGTCGTCGACCCGCGGTCGTACATGACGTACCTGCCCTTCCTCCCCGAGGCGGCCGGCGGCAACGTCGCGCCCCGCAACCTCGTTGCCCCGCTGCGCAGCGCCCTGAAGAAGGCGGAGGTGCTCACCGGTGCGGTCACCGGTGTGGACCACGCCCGCAAGGTCGCCACCATCCAGCCGGCGGCCGGCGACTCGTACGAGCTGCCCTTCGAGTACCTGGTCGTCGCGACCGGCTCGGTCTCCCGCACCTTCCCGATCCCGGGTCTGGCGGAGCACGGCATCGGCATGAAGACGGTCGAGGAGGCCATCAGCCTCCGCAACCACGTCATGGCGCAGCTGGACAAGGCCGAGTCCACCACGGACGAGGCGGTCCGCCGCAAGGCGCTGACCTTCGTCGTCATCGGCGGTGGCTTCGCCGGTGTCGAGACGATCGCCGAGATCGAGGACATGGCGCGCGACGCCGCCAAGATCTACCGGACCGTCAGCCGTGACGACATGCGCTTCATCCTGGTGGAGGCGGCCAACCGCATCCTCCCGGAGATGGGCCCGGACCTCGGTCTGTGGACCAAGGAGAAGCTCGAAGAGCGCAACATCGAGATCTACATCGAGACCTCGATGGACTCCTGCGTCGACCAGCACGTCGTGCTGAAGAACGGCGTCGAGGCCGATGCCTCCACCATCGTGTGGACGGCCGGTGTGAAGCCGAACCCGGTGCTGGCCAACTTCGGCCTGCCGCTGGGCCCGCGCGGCCACGTCGACACCGCCCCGACCCTGCAGGTCCAGGGCTTCGACTACGTCTGGTCCGCCGGCGACAACGCCCAGGTGCCGGACCTCGCCGCCGGCGAGGGCGCCTGGTGCCCGCCGAACGCGCAGCACGCGGTCCGTCAGGCCGCCGTCCTCGGCGACAACGTCATCTCCGGGATGCGCGGCTTCCCGCAGTCCGAGTACAAGCACAAGAACCTCGGTGCGGTGGCCGGTCTCGGCCTGCACAAGGGTGTGGCGATCCTCTTCGGCAAGTACAAGCTGAAGGGCCGTCCGGCCTGGTGGTTCCACCGCCTGTACCACGGCGCCATGGTCCCGACCATGAACCGCAAGATCCGCGTCTTCACCGACTGGACGCTGGCCGTGTTCCTGAAGCGCGAGGCCGTCGGCCTGTCGCAGATGGAGAAGCCGTTCGAGGCGTTCCAGGAGGCTACGGCGCCCGCGCCGAAGCCCGCCGTGGCGGCCAAGCCGGCCGCGGACAAGGAACTCGCCAGCAAGTAAGCGACTGACACCCCGGCGTGGGAGCGTCGGGGTATGAGTCGGAGGCCCTCCGCCCGGCAACGCCGCCGGACCACGACCTCCGTGGTGCTCAGCCGGCCCGTGCGACCGGGCGGAGTACAAGAAGTACGGGAAGTCCCCCGCCGAACCCTCCGGCGGGGGACTTCCCGTTTCCTGTTCCCGGCTTCCCGGCTTCCCGGCTTCCCGGCTTCCGGCCTTCCCCGGCCGGCGGTCAGTCGGTCTTGATGCTCTCCAGGATGTCCAGCTTGGAGGCCCGGCGGGCCGGCCAGAAGGCGGCCACCAGGCCGACCACGCCGGCCAGTGCCAGGAAGAGCAGCAGCTGGCCGAAGGGGAGCACCGTGGTGAGGCCCTGCAGGCTCGACTTCAGCGTGCCGTTGATCGCCCAGGCCATGAAGCAGCCGAGCAGGACACCGATGCCGGCGCCGAAGACCGAGATCACCACGGACTCCAGCCGGACCATCCGCTTGATGCCGGAGCGGTCCAGGCCGATCGCCCGCAGCATCCCGATCTCGCGCTTGCGCTCGAAGACCGACATGGCCAGCGTGTTGATCACCCCGAGGATCGCGACGATCACGGACATCGCCAGCAGTCCGTACATCATGTTCAGCGCGAAGGTGATGGTCTGGCTGAACTCGTCGCGGACGTCCTGCTTGGACTGGACCTCGATCACCGGGTTGGCGCCGGTGGCGTCCTTGAGCGACTGCTTCAGCTTGTCGGTGGCGCCGTCGGCGCCCTTGACCAGGACGTTCCTGATGTAGGGCTGGGGATCGTGCTTGACGATCTCGCTGTTGGCCAGTGCGGCCCCGCCGACCATCCCGCCCTTCTGGTAGACACCGCCGACGGTGACCTGGCCGGTGGACTCGTCCGGGTAGGTGATCTTGACGGTCGAGCCGGTGGTGAGGTTGCCGTTCTTGGCGACATCCTCGTCGATCAGGATCTGGCCCTGGCCGAGCCCGGCGGTGGAGCCGCTGGTCAGCTTGACCGAGACGAGCTTGTCGAAGGAGTCCTGGTTCAGCCCGGTGATCTCCTGGTTCTTGCCGTTGAGGTCCCAGTAGACGGTGGTGAACGGCGAGGAGGCGGTCACCCCGGGGGTCTTGGCGATCTCGGCCGGGACCTTGTCCGAGAGGCTCATGCCGTTGGCGGCCCCGACCAGGTAGTCGGCCTTCAGGGAGCTGGTGACGGCCTTGTCTATCGCGTCGCCGACCGAGGCGCCGATCACCGTCAGACCGCTGACCAGGGTCAGGCCGATGGTGAGCGCGGCGGCGGTGGCCGCGGTGCGGCGCGGGTTGCGCACCGCGTTCTGCCGGGCGAGCTTGCCGGGCATGCCGGCCAGCTTCCCGAGGACCGGGCCGATCAGGGCGATGACCGGGCGGGAGAGCAGCGGCAGCAGGACGAAGACGCCGACCAGGGCCAGCACGGCGCCGACCGCGACCGGCATCCGGCCGTCGCCGTTGCCGGTGGACGCGCCGTAGGCGATCAGCGCGGCGCCGCCGGCGGCGCCGATCGAGCCGATCGTGTTGCGGACCACCAGACTCTTCTGGCTGCTCGGCTGGTCACCGCTGCTCATCGCGGCCACCGGGGCGATCCGGGAGGCCCGCATGGCGGGCAGCAGGGCGGAGAGCACCGTCACCACGATGCCGACCACCAGGGTGACGGCCACGGTGAGCGGCTTGATCACCAGCGGGCCGCTGGGCATCCCGCTGTCCATCGCGCCGACCAGGGACTGCAGCCCGGCACCGATGCCGACACCGACCACCAGACCGGCCGCGGCGGACAGGGCACCGATCGCCAGGGCCTCGATCAGCACGGACCGGGTGACCTGCTTGCGGCTGGCACCGATCGCCCGCAGCAGCGCGAGCTCCTTGGTGCGCTGGGCGACCAGCATGGTGAAGGTGTTGGCGATGATGAAGATGCCGACGAAGAGTGAGATCCCGGCGAAGGCGAGCAGCATGGTGCGCATGCTCTCGGTGCCGCTGGTGATCATCTTCTGCTCGTCGTCCTTGAGCTGCTGACCGGTCTCGGCGTTGAGCTGCTGGCCGGCCGGGAGCTTCGGCTGGACCTGGGAGAGCAGCGCGTCCTCGGTGGTGCCGGGCTTGGCGGCGAGCACGATGCTGCTGTAGCGGCCCGGCTCCAGCAGCAGCTGCTGGGCGCTGGCGCGGTCGAACAGGGTGAGCGTGCCGCCGGTGTTCACCACCGGGTCGTCGGTGGTGAAGATGCCGGTCAGCCGGGCCTCGATCACCGGGCCGTTGGAGGCGAGCCGGACGGTGTCGCCGACCTTGTAGCCGCCCTTGTCGGCGGTCTTGCGGTCGAGCGCGATCTCCTTGGCCGTCTTCGGGCCCTGGCCCTCGGCCATCGGGTAACGCGGGTCCTTGCCGTCCTGGCCGGGGGCGAAGTTGGCGCCCTTGGCGCTCCACGCCTTGCCGATCAGATTGCCGCTGCGGTCGGCGACCCCGGTGAAGCCGCTGACCACGCCGCGGGCCTGGGCGGTGCCGGGGAGCGCGGCGAGCTGCTGGACCGTGGCGTCGGTCAGGGTGGCCGAGCTCTTGTCGCTCTTCTCCCGGGCGCTGGCGGAGGAGCCCGCGGCCCGGTCGACGATCTGGACCGACACGTCGGTGTAGCTCTTGGAGTTGCTGTCCCGCATGGCCTTGCCGAAGGTGTCGGAGAAGACCATGGTGCCGGCCACGAAGGCGGTGCCCAGCATGACGGCCAGTGCCGTCATCAGCAGTCGGCCCTTGTGGGCCAGCACATTGCGCAGTGCGGTGCGATACATGGGGTGTCCTGGGGTCAGGTAGGGACGGGCGGCTGCCGGCGGAGCGTCAGCTCGTACGGCCCTTGGCGTCGAAGCGGCGCATGCGGTCCAGGACGGTGTCGGCGGTGGGGTTGACGAGTTCGTCGACGATGCGGCCGTCGGCGAGGAAGAC